>NZ_JACGMO010000001.1:0-166816 GCF_015354745.1 Micromonospora sp. S-DT3-3-22 | reverse complement strand
GGCCGCCGCCGGGCCGCTGCGGCTGGTCAAGAGCAGGTGGCGTACGCCGTGGTTGCCGGCCAGGTGCCGGGCGACGTGCGCGCCGAGCCCGCCGGTGCCGCCGGTGACCAGCACCGTGCCGTCGGTCGGCCACCCGCTGCCGGTGCCGGCTGCGTCGTCGGGGGTGGTGGCGACCCGGGCCAGCCGGGGCACACTGATCTCCCCGTCGCGTACCCGCAGCTCCGGTTCGCCGGTGGCCAGGGCGGCGGCCAGCAGCGACGTCGGGGCGTCGCCGAGCCGGACGGTGACGAACCGGTCCGGGTTCTCCGTCTGCGCGGCGCGCAGCAGACCCCAGACCGCCTCGGTGGCGAGGTCGTCGGCGCGGCTGACGAAGACCAGCCGGGTGCCGGCCAGCCGCGCGTCGGCCAGCCACTGCTGGACCAGCGTCAACGCGTCGGCGGTGGCGGCCCGGACGTCACCGGCGCCGACCCCGACGAACGCCCACTCGGGGGCGGTCGCGCCGGCGTCGATCGCGGCACCCAGCGCGGCCGGGTCGGCGTGCCGGGTGGCCGTGCCGATCCGCTCGTCGCCGAGCACCACCCAGCGGGGGGTGCCCGCCGGGGCGGGCCGGTGCCCGAGCTTCGTCCACTCCAGCCGGAACAGCCGCTCGTGGTAGCCGCCCCGGGCGGCGGTGAGCTGGGCGGTGGAGACCGGCCGGGAGACGAACGACCGCACCGACGCCACCGGTGCGCCGGTGGCGTCGGCGAGGGTCACCGACACGCTGTCCCCGGCGGCCGGGGCGATCCGCACCCGCACCTCGGCGGCACCGGCGGCGTGCAGGGTGACGTCGTTCCAGGCGAACGGGATGCGCACCTCGTCGTCGGTGGGCTCGCCCCGGCGGGCCGCGTCGATGGCGTGCAGGGCGGCGTCCAGCACCGCCGGGTGCAGGCCGAAGCGGGCCGCCTCGGCCCGGCTGTCGGCGGGGAGCGCGACCTCGGCGTACACCTCCTGGCCGCGCCGCCAGACGGCCTTGAGGCCCTGGAAGACCGGGCCGTAGCCGTAGCCCTGGTCGGCGAGTTCGGCGTAGATGCCGGCCAGGTCGACCGGGCGGGCGTCGCGCGGCGGCCACTGGGTGAGCGGCTGCCCGGCGTCGGCGGTCTCCGGGGTGAGGAAGCCGCTGACGTGCCGGGTCCAGAGCTGGTCGTCCGGGTCGGACCCGTCGGGCCGCGAGTAGACGGCCACCGGGCAGCGGCCGGCCGGGTCGGCGGCGCCGACGACCACCTGGAGGGCGACGCCGCGCTCGTCGAGCGCCAGCGGGGCCTCCAGGGTCAGCTCCTCGACGGTGGGGCAGCCGACCTGGTCGCCGGCCCGCACGGCCAGCTCGACGAAGGCGGTGCCGGGCAGCAGCGCCACCCCGGAGATGGTGTGGTCGGCCAGCCACGGGTGGCTGCGCAGCGACACCCGACCGGTGAGCACCACCCCGTCGCCGCCGGCCAGGCCGACGACCGCGCCGACCAGCGGGTGCCCGGCGGCGAGCTGGCCGAAGCCGGTCGCGTCGCCGCTGCCGCCACCGGATTCCATCCAGAACCGGCGACGCTGGAACGGGTACGTGGGCAGCGCGACCCGGCGGGCCCCCCGGGCGGCGAAGAACGCCGTCCAGTCCACCGGCACCCCCCGCACGTGGGCGCGGGCGACGGCGGCGACGATGTCGGTCTCCTCGTCGTGGTCGGCGCGCAGCAGCGGGGCGAAGACCACGTCGGCGTCGTCGTCGAGGCAGGCCGGACCCATCGCGGAGAGCACACCGGCCGGACCCAGTTCGAGGAAGGTGGTGACCCCCTCGTCGGCCATCGCCCGGACCGCGTCGGCGAACCGGACGCTGTCGCGCACGTGCCGCACCCAGTAGTCGGGGTCGCACAGCTCACCGGAGAGCACCGGCCGGCCGGTGACCGTGGAGACGACCGGGATGGTCGGCGGACGGTAGGTGAGCACGTGCGCGAGCCGGCCGAACTCGGCGAGCATCGGCGTCATCAGCGGCGAGTGGAAGGCGTGGCTGACCTTCAGCCGCTTCGTCTTGTGCCCGGCGGCGGCGAGGGCGGCGACCACCTCCAGCACGGCGTCCTCGTCGCCGGAGACCACCACCGAGGCGGGGCCGTTCACCGCGGCAAGGCCCACCTGCGCCTCGCGGCCGGCCAGCAGCGGGCGGACCTGTTCCTCGGTGGCCTGCACCGAGATCATCGCGCCCTCGGCGGGGAGCTGCTGCATGAGCCGGCCCCGGGCGGCGACCAGCAGCGCGGCGTCCTCCAGGGAGAGCACCCCGGCGACGTGGGCGGCGGCCAGCTCACCGATCGAGTGCCCGGCGAGCAGGTCCGGCCGGACCCCCCACGACTCCAGCAGCCGGAACTGGGCGACCTCCACCGCGAACAGCGCGCACTGGGTGTAGGCGGTCTGGTCGAGCAGGGCCGCCTCGGCGGTGCCGGGCTCGGCGAACAGCACGTCGGCCAGCGGCACGTCCAGTTGCAGGTCGAGCCAGCCGCAGGCGTCGTCGAACGCGGCGGCGTAGACCGGGTAGCTGCGGTGCAGCTGCCGGCCGGCGTTCAACCGCTGGCTGCCCTGCCCGGTGAACAGGAATCCGAGCCCACCACCGGCGGCCTGCCCCAGGCGTACGCCGGGCACGTCGCCACCGGCGGCGAGGGCGGCCAGGTCCTGGACCGCCCCGACCCGGTCCCGGGCCACCAGCACCGCCCGGTGCTCCAGCGCGGTCCGGGTGGTGGCCAGCGAGTACGCGACGTCGAGCAGTTCCGGGGCGTCCCCGTCGGTGCCCACGACGGCGAGCAGCGCGGCGGCCTGGTCGCGCAGCGCCGCCTCGCTCCGGGCGGAGAGCACCACCGGCAGCACCTCGCTGGGCAGCTGCGGCACGGCGGGCACGGCCTCGTCGTCGACGGCCGGCGGCTCCTCGACGATGACGTGCGCGTTGGTGCCGCTGACCCCGAACGAGGAGACCCCGGCCCGGCGCGGGTGGCCCGGGTCGTCCCACGGGCGGGCCTCGGTGAGCAGGGCGACGGTGCCGGCGGACCAGTCCACGTTGGGGGTGGGCGCGTCGACGTGCAGGGTCCGTGGCAGCACCCGGTGCCGCATCGCCATCAGCACCTTGATCACACCGGCGACACCGGCGGCGGCCTGCGAGTGGCCGATGTTGGACTTCAGCGAACCGAGCCACAGCGGCCGGTCGGCGGGGCGTTCCCGGCCGTAGGTGGCGATGATCGCCTGCGCCTCGATCGGGTCGCCGAGCCGGGTGCCGGTGCCGTGCGCCTCGACCAGGTCGACGTCGGTGGGGGCCAGGCCGGCCGACGCCAGCGCGGACATGATCACCCGCTGCTGGGACGGCCCGTTCGGGGCGGTCAACCCGTTGGACGCGCCGTCCTGGTTGATCGCCGAACCCCGGATCACCCCGAGCACCCGGTGGCCGTTGCGGCGGGCGTCGGAGAGCCGCTCCAGCACCAGGATGCCGACCCCCTCGGCCCAGCCGGTGCCGTCGGCCGCCGCCGCGAACGGCTTGCACAGCCCGTCCGGGGCGAGACCACGCTGCCGACTGAACGCGGTGAACGCGCCCGGGTGCACCATCACCGCGACGCCACCGGCCAACGCCGTGGTGCACTCGCCGCGCTGCACCGCCTGGCAGGCCAGGTGCAGGGCGACAAGCGAACCCGAGCAGGCGGTGTCCACGGTCAGCGTCGGGCCCTCGAAGCCGAAGGTGTAGGCGAGCCGGCCGGACACCACGCTCGGCGCGTTACCGGTGAGCAGGTAGCCGTCCAGGCCCTCCGGGGCCTCGTGCAGCCGGGGGCCGTACTCCTGCGGTTCGGCGCCGATGAAGACACCGGTCTGGCTGCCGCGCAGCGACGCCGAGTCGATGCCGGCGTCCTCCAGCGCCTCCCAGGCGGTTTCCAGCACCAGCCGCTGCTGCGGGTCCATCGTCATCGCCTCGCGGGGGCTGATGCCGAAGAAGTCCGCGTCGAACTCGGCCGCGCCCTCCAGGAAGCCGCCCTGGCGCACGTACGTCTTGCCCGGCTTGCCCGGGTCCGGGTCGTAGAGCCCGTCGGTGTCCCAGCCCCGGTCGGTCGGGAAGTCGCTGATCACGTGCCGGCCCTCGAAGACCAGCCGCCACAGGTCGTCGGCGGAGGTGCTGTGCCCCGGGTAGCGGCAGCCGATGCCCACCACGGCGATCGGCTCGTCGTCGGCGGCGGGCCGGCGCAGCGGCGCGGCGACCGGCGCGGGCGCGGCGTCCCCACCGAGCAGGGTCCGCAGCAGCCGCCCGACCGCCTGCGGCGTCGGGTGGTCGAAGACCAGGGTGACCGGCAGGTCCAGGCCGGTCGCGGCGGTGAGCCGACGGTGCAGCTCGACCGCGGCGAGCGAGTCGAAGCCCAGGTCGCGGAAGGGCCGGCCGGGCTCGACCGCGTCCGGGCCGTCCGGCAGCACGGTCCGCAGCACGTCGCGGGCCTGCTCCCGGACCAGCGCGGTGAGCGCCCGGTCCTGCTCGTCGGCCGTGCGGCCCTCCAGCCGCCGCCGCAGTGCCGACAGGGCGTCGGGCTCGGCACCGGTGGGGTTCACGGACTCGCTCATGGCACGCTCCACTAGGTCTCCGGGTTCGACGCCCGGCTCGGTGTGTCGGCTTTCGGCGCCCGATCACGGCAAGGCCGCCGCGACCGGTAGGGGGGACCGGTCGCGGCGGCCTCGCGGCGACCGGTGGGTTCACCGGTCGGGGCGGTGGTTACTCCTCGGGCGCGAGCAGCGCGCCCGAGGCGGCGTCGCGCACGGTGATCGCCGACATCGGGCACATGTCGGCGGCATCGATGACCGCCTCGTCGGGCGCGGTCTCCGGGGCCAGGGCGGACGCCTTGCCTTCCCGGATCTCGATCTGGCGGGGGGCCGCGCCGGCGCAGACCCCGGTACCGATGCAGGCGTCCCGGTCGACGGTGACCGTCCACCGGGTGTCCACAGCGGTCACCACGCCACCAGCAGCTTGCTCGGGCCCCGGACCAGCTGGCCGGACTTCCACGACACGCCCGCGTCACCGTCGGCCAGGCTCAGCTCGGGGAACCGGTCCAGGACGGTGTGCAGGGCCACCTGGAGTTCCATCCGGGCGAGCTGCGCGCCGAGGCAGTGGTGCGGGCCGTGGCCGAACGCGACGTGCGGGTTCTGCTCGCGGGTGAAGTCGAAGGTCTCCGGGTTGTCGAAGATCTCCGGGTCCCGGTTGGCGCCGGGCAGCGAGACCAGTACCGGCTCACCGGCACGGACGGTGATCCCGCTCAGCTCCACGTCCTCCACCGCGTACCGGGGGAACATGGCGGCCGGGTTCAGCGGGATCATCCGCAGCAGTTCCTCCACGGCGGCCGGCACCAGGCTCCGGTCGGCGCGCAGCTGCGCCATCAGCTCCGGGTGGGTGAGCAGCGCGTAGACGAAGTTGGGAATGTGCGTGGAGACGGTCTCGACCCCGGTGAGCAGCAGCCCGACCCCGGCGATGGAGAGCAGTTCCTGCTCGGTCAGCCGGTCGCCCTCGTCGCGGGCCTTGACCAGCGCGCCGAGCAGGTCGTCGGTGGGCTGCTCGCGGCGCTGGGCGACGAGCTTGCCCATGTAGCCGAAGAGCTGCTCGGCATAGACCATCAGCTGCTCGCTGGTGCTGGTCAGCCCCTCGGTCCAGATCCGGAACTGGGCCCGGTCCTCGACCGGCACCCCGAGCAGCTCGCAGATGACGGTGATCGGGTACGGCAGGGCGAACAGCTCGACCAGGTCACCCGGCGAGCCCTTGGCGATCATCTCGTCGACGTACTCGTTGGCGATCCGCTGTGCGCCCTCGCGCATCTCGTTGACCCGGCGGGCGGTCAGCGCCTTGCCGGCGAGCTTGCGCAGCCGGGTGTGGTCCGGCGGGTCGAGGCCGATGATGCCCTCGTAGGTCATCTCCTCGCGGGTGCGGGGCTGGTCCTTGCCCTGCGCCGCGGCCCGGCTGAACCGCGGGTCGGTCAGCACGGTCTTGACGTCCTCGTACCGGGTGGCCAGCCAGGACACCTCGCCGTACGGCAGTTGCACCCGGGCCAGCGGCTCGGTGCTGCGCAGCAGCCCGTAGACGGGGTCGATGTCGATCCCGGGCGCCTCGCTGAACGGATATTTACGGATCTCCTGATCGATCGTCACGGAGCACTCCCTCGGGTCGCACCGGGCGCACGTGATCCGGCGCTGGCGTCGATGTCTGCACGGCCGCTCGGTGCGGTACGGCGTATCCGGGCGACACGCCGGGCGCCGGCCGGACCAGGCGAGGGATACGTAATCAGGAAAGGAAATCCACCTACACCCCCGCGACGCCCCTAGCCTCCCCCTACCCGCGGCGCTAAGGGGCGGCTCTGGGGTGCCGCTAGGGGTCCGGGCGGACCGGCCGCCACTAGCGTGTGGTCGAGGCAACGCGCTGTTGACCGTCGAGCGATTCTCGCGGGCGCGCACCGGTGATTGAGTCACGCCACGTCGGTGGGCGCAACCCCCCATGGAGGATGGTTGATGTCCCTGCTCGTTTCCACGACCGCCGATCCGGGGCGGTTCCACTCCTTCGGGCCGCACCACATCGATGAGCTGGGCGCCCGGTACGGATTGTCGGCCGACAATCTGCACGCGATCCGCACCATTTCCCAGGTGCTGCCCTTCCGGGTCAACGAGTACGTCCTGTCGCACCTGATCGACTGGGACCGTATCCCGGACGACCCGATCTTCCGGCTGGTGTTCCCGCAGCGCGGCATGCTCGCCGCCGCCGACGAGCAGCTCCTGGGTGACCTGCTGCGCGCCGGTGACCGCAAGGGGCTGCGCGGCGAGGTGTCCCGGATCAGGGCGGGGCTCAACCCGCACCCGTCCGGGCAGCAGCAGCACAACGTGCCCAGCCTGGACGGCCAGGAGTTGCCGGGCATGCAGCACAAGTACCGGGAGACGGTGCTGTACTTCCCGCAGCAGGGGCAGACCTGCCACGCGTACTGCACCTACTGTTTCCGGTGGGCGCAGTTCGTCGGGGACGCCGACCTGCGGTTCGCCGCGCCCGGCCCGGAGCAGTTGGTGAGCTACCTGCACCGGCACCCGGCGGTGACCGACGTGCTGGTCACCGGGGGCGACCCGATGATCATGTCGACGGAGCGGCTGCGCAGCCACGTGGAGCCGCTGCTGAACGTCGACACCGTGCGCACCATCCGGTTCGGCACCAAGGCGGTCGCCTACTGGCCGTACCGGTTCGTCTCCGACAGCGACGCCGACGATCTGCTGCGGCTGTTCGAGCAGGTGGTCGCGTCGGGGCGCAGCGTCGCGGTGATGGCGCACTTCAGCCACCCCCGGGAGCTGGCCACCGAGGTCGCCACCCGGGCCATCGCCCGGATCAGGTCGACCGGGGCCGTGGTCTACTGCCAGGCCCCGCTGATCCGCTACGTCAACGACGACGCCCGCGCCTGGAGCGAGATGTGGCGGGCCGAGCTGGCCGTCGGCGCGGTGCCCTACTACATGTTCGTCGAGCGGGACACCGGCCCGCGCGACTACTTCCAGGTGCCGCTGACCCGGGCCGCCGACATCTTCCGCACCGCGTACCAGGACCTGCCGGGGCTGGCCCGGACGGTGCGCGGGCCGGTCATGTCGGCCACCCCCGGCAAGGTGCTGGTCGACGGCGTCGAACGGACCCCGGACGGCGACTTCTTCCAGCTCCGGTTGATCCAGGCCCGGGACCGGCGGCTGGTCGGCCGGCCGTTCCGGGCCCGTTGGTCGACCGACGCGGCCTGGCTGAGCGACCTGGAGATCGACCCGGCTGCCCCGGCGGACATCCTCGCCGCCGTCAGCCCCAGCGCGGCCCGCCCCGGCGCGGCCGTCACCGCCTGAGCACGTACCGACCTGAAGGGAGCTGGCTGATGGCCGGCCGGAAGATCTCGCCCAACCTCGCGCTCGACCAGTTGGTCGCGCAGCGCATCGCCGCAGGCGAGTCCATCGTGCACCTGGGCTTCGGCGAGTCCCGCCTGCCGGTGTTCCCGCCGCTGCTGCGGGCGCTGACCGAGGGCGGGGACCGCAACGCCTACGGGCCGGTGGTCGGCGACCCCGCCACCCGGGACGCGGTCGCCGGGTACTTCTCCCGCCGCCGGCTGCCCACCGAGGCCGACCAGGTGATCATCGCGCCGGGCAGCAAGCCGCTGCTGATGGCCCTGCAACTGGTCGTCGGCGGGGACACCCTGCTCGCCGCGCCGAGCTGGGTCACCTACGCCCCGCAGGCCCGGCTCGCCGGCCGCACCGCGCTGGGGGTGCCGATCCCCGACTCGTGCGGCGGGGTGCCCGACCCGGCGGCGCTGCGGGAGACGATCCGCGCCGCCCGGGTGCTCGGTCACGACCCGCGCATCCTGGTGCTCACCTCGCCGGACAACCCGACCGGCACGCACGCCCCGGACGACCTGGTCCGCGAGCTGTGCGCGATCGCCGAGGAGGAGGACCTGCTGATCGTCTCGGACGAGATCTACCGGGACATCCTGCACACCCCGGGCACGGACCTGCTCTCCCCGGCCGAGATCGCCCCCCGGCGGACCGTGGTGCTCACCGGGCTCAGCAAGAACCTGGCGCTCGGCGGCTGGCGGATCGGCGCGGCCCGGTTCCCGGCCGGCGGGTGGGGTGAGCGCATCCGCGCCGACGTCGCCTCGGTGGCCAGCGAGATCTGGTCCACCCTGGCCGGGCCGATGCAGTCGGTCGCCCGGTACGCCTTCGCCGAGCCGCCGGAGATCCGCGAGCGGCTCACCGAGGACGCCGCGCTGCACGGCGCGGTGGCCGGCGCGGTGCACCGGATCATGGTGGAGGCGGGCGCCACCTGCCGGCCGCCGACCGGCGCGTTCTACGTCTACCCGGACTTCGCGCCGCTGCGCGGGCCGCTGGCCGAGCAGGGCATCACCGACGGCGCCACCCTGCAGCACTACCTGCTGGAAGAGCTGGGCGTGGCGGTGCTCTCCGGCCACCACTTCGGCGACCGGCCGGAGGCGCTGCGGTTCCGGGCCGCCACCAGCATGCTCTACGGCGACACCCCGGAGCAGCAGCGGCAGACCCAGACCGCCGCCGACCCGCTGACGGTGCCGCACGTCGCCGACGCGTTGACCCGTATCGAGCAGGCCCTGGCCAAGCTCCCCCGGTGAACCGACCCGACTCCCCCGCCGACCGCGCCGGTGCCGGTCTGCCCCGACGACAAGGACGCCCCAGATGACCAGCGCCATCGTCTTCCCCGGGATGGGTCCGTGCGACTTCGCCGACGTCGCGAAGTTCATGCTCATCGACCGGGACGCCCGCGAGCTGCTCGCCACCGCCAGCGACGCCCTGGACTACGACCTGTTCGCCCGGTACCGCGACAGCGACAGCGACTACTCCGAGTACGCCCAGGTGGCCTTCCTGGTCAACTGCGTGGCGCTGGCCCGGTGGGCGGAACGGACCATGGACCTGCGGCCGGACCTGATCGCCGGGCCCAGCTTCGGTGGCAAGGCCGCCGCCGTGTTCAGCGGCGCGCTGGACTTCGCCGAGGCGGTCCGGATGACGGCGCGGCTGTCCCGGATCGAGACGGAGTACTTCACCGCCGAGCAGCGGGGCGTGGTGACCATGTCGTTCGTCCGTACCCCGGCCGAGCGGCTGCGGGAGATCCTCGCCGAGCTGGACGAGGCCGGTGAGTGGTACGAGATCTCCTGCTACGTGGACACCGACTTCTGGATGGTGACCCTGCACGAGGGGCGCACCGACTGGCTGGCGCAGCGGCTGCGGGCCGGCGGCGGGCTGCCGCTGTACGTGATGGACCCGCCGCTGCACGCCGCCGCGTTCGGGCCGCTGCGCGACCGGGTGGAGGCGGAGCTGTTCGGGTCGCTGCGCTTCACCGACCCGCAGATCCCGGTCGTCGCCGACCAGGACGGCACGGTACGCACCACCGCCGACGGCGTACGGACGATGCTGCTCGACGGGATCGTCACCCCGGTGCGCTGGCCGGAGGTGGTCGCCACGTTCCAGCGGTCCGGGGTGGAGACGGTGCACGTCTGCGGGCCGGACCGGTTGTGGGGCCGGGTCGGCGCCACCGTCCGCAACTTCCGGACCACCATCGTGGACCCGCGACGGGCGATGCGGCCGATCCGTCGCACCGTGG
Organism: Micromonospora sp. S-DT3-3-22; assembly: GCF_015354745.1. NCBI lineage: Bacteria > Bacillati > Actinomycetota > Actinomycetes > Micromonosporales > Micromonosporaceae > Micromonospora > Micromonospora sp. S-DT3-3-22. The sequence goes on along the minus strand of NZ_JACGMO010000001.1, from coordinate 156,675 downwards.
CCGCCTGAGCGCCGGTAGAGCACGGAGGACGAGATGACCCAGCACACCGACTACGCCCTGCACGGCCGGTTCCTCCAGGGGCTGGCCGTCGCACCCCGGGCCACCGCCCTGCACCTGCCGTCCGGGCCGGTCAGCTACGAGGAGCTGCACGCCACCGCGCTGCGCTGGGCGGGGGCGTTGGCCGCCGGTCCGGACGGGCCGCCCCGGGTGGTCGGCATCCTGGCCGGCAAGACCCTGGAGTCGTATGCGGGGCTGCTGGCCACCCTGTACGTCGGCGCGACCGCCGTCCCGCTGCACCCGGAGTTCCCGGCGGCCCGGACGGCGGGGATGCTCACCGCGTGCGGGGTCTCCACCCTGCTGCTCGACGAGGCCGGGCTGGCGGTCCGGGCGGAGATGGGCGACGCGGTCGCCGGGGTGCCGGTGTTCGCGCCGGTGGTGGACCCGCGTGGCAGCGGCACCGGGCTGCGGCTGCCGGTGGTGGGGGCGACGCCGCTGGCCGCGCCCCGCGCCGCCGGCCCCGACGACCTGGCGTACGTGCTGTTCACCTCAGGGTCGACGGGACGCCCCAAGGGGGTGCCGATCACCCACGGGAACCTGCGGCACTACTTCTCGGTGCTGGACGACCGGTACGACTTCGGCCCGGACGACCGGTTCTCCCAGTCGTTCGACCTGAACTTCGACTGCGCGATGTTCGACCTGTTCTGCGCCTGGGGTGCGGGGGCGAGCGTGCACCCGGTGCCGCCGGCGGCGTACCGGGACGTGCCGGCGTTCGTCGTCGAGCGGGGCCTGACGGTGTGGTTCTCCACCCCGAGCGCGATCACCCTGGTCCGGCGGACCGGCCGGCTGGCCGCGGCGGCGATGCCGTCGCTGCGGTGGAGCTTCTTCGCCGGGGAGGCGCTGCACGCCGCCGACGCGGTGGACTGGCAGACGGCGGCACCCGGGTCGACCCTGGAGAACATCTACGGCCCGACCGAGCTGACCGTGACCATCACCGGGCACCGCTGGTCGCCGCAGACCTCGCCGGGGTTGTGCGTCAACGGCCTGGTCCCGATCGGGACGCTGCACGACGGGCACGACGGGGTGCTGCTCGACGCCGACGGCGCGGCCAGCGAGGTGGAGGGGGAACTCTGCATCACCGGCCCGCAGCTCACCCCCGGCTACCTCGACCCGGCCGACGACGAGGGCCGGTTCCTGCTGCGCGACGGCCGGCGCTGGTACCGCACCGGGGACCGGGTCCGGCGGCTGGAGAACAAGGAGCTGATCTACCTGGGCCGGCTCGACTCGCAGGTGCAGGTGCACGGCTGGCGGGTGGAGCTGGCCGAGATCGAGCACGCCCTGCGGGGCTGCCCCGGCATCGAGGACGCGGTGACCGTGGCCCGTGCCGGGGCCGGCGGCACCGAACTGGTGGTCTTCTACACGGGTGCGCCGACCGCCCCGGCGGAGCTGTCCCGGCAGTTGCGGCAGATCCTGCCCAAGGGGATGCTGCCGCGGTCGTACCGGCACGTGTCGGAGTTCCCGTTGAACTCCAACCGCAAGGTGGACCGGGCCCGGCTGGCCCGGGAGGCCGCCGAAGGCTGAGGTTGATCGACGCTGTTGCGCCGAAATGGCGGCATCCGATCCCGTCGGATGCCGCCATTTGACTGTCGCAGCGGCGGCACAGGAAAAGCCCCTGGCCGGTCCCCCTCCTGAAGGGACCGGCCAGGGGCCGTCAGGGGCCGGCTCAGTGCTGCGCGGGCTGTCCGGCGCGCTCGGCGAGAGCCCGGCGGTCGATCTTGCCGTTGGCGTTGACCGGCAGCTCGTCGATGACCCGGACCTGCTGCGGCACCATGTAGTCGGGCAGCGCCTCCAGGCAGAACGCGCCCAGCTCCATCTCCTCCACGCCGGTGACGCCCTCGTCGAGCACCACGAACGCGGCCAGCACCGGGTCCTTGCCCTCCTGCGGCAGCATCAGCGCGGCGGCGCCGGCGATGCCCGGGAACTCCCGGACCCGGCGCTCCACCTCACCCAGCTCGACCCGGTTGCCGCGCACCTTGACCAGCAGGTCGGCCCGGCCGGTGAAGTACAGCTCCCCGCCCTCGCCCCGGTAGGCCAGGTCGCCGGTGCGGAAGACGACCTGCCCGGTGGCCGGGTTGAGCGGGTCGGGGACCAGCGCGGCGGCGGTGGCCTCCGGGTCGTTCCAGTAGCCGTGGAACAGTGCGGCGCTGCGCAGGTGGATCTGCCCGACGACGCCCGGGGAGTCGACCGGCCGGCCGTCCTCGTCGATCAGCAGCATCTCCGCGCCCGGGTGGGCGTGGCCGATGGAGATCCGGTCGACGTCGTCGGGCAGCGGGTTGGGCACGTCGGTGAAGGACGCGGCGATGGACTCGCTGCTGCCGAAGCAGTTGACCACCCGGGCGTGCGGCAGGGCACGTTGCAGCTCCCGCATCTCGGGCAGGGGGAAGTTCTCGCCGGAGTAGAGCACCCCGCGGATCTGCTCACCGAGCGCGGCCAGCCCGGCGAACTCGTGCCGCAGCACCCCCCGCCAGATCGACGGCACGCCGTTGACCTGGGTGGCGCCGCTGTCGGCGAGGAACTGCACGAAGCGGCGCGGCCAGCGCAGCAGCGACCGGGGCACCGGCACCACGGCCGCGCCGCTGCCCAGCGCCAGGCCGATGTCGAGCAGCGAGAAGTCGAACTGCAACGGCGAGGTGGTGGCGACCCGGTCCTCGGCGGAGACGATGCCGTGCCGCAGCATGCCCCGGAAGAAGGCGAGCACGCCCCGGTGGCTCATCACCACGCCCTTGGGCCGGCCGGTGGTGCCCGACGTGAAGATCATGTAGGCCGGGTCGGTGGGCACCAGTTCCCGGCGGTGCCGGGTGCGCGGCGCGGGCGCCCGCTCGACCTGGATGCCGTCCGGGCCGAACCGGGCGGTGCCCAGCGGCGCGGGCACGCCCTCGCGGCGGCCGTCGACGGGTTGCAGGTGCAGCGCGGCGGCGGTGCTCTCGGCGATCAGCGCGAGCCGCTGGGCCGGCGTCTCCGGGCTGACCGGGATGAAGGTCAGGCCCAGCGACGAGCAGGCCAGGAAGACCGCGATGGCGGTCGGGGAGGTGTCCGACTCCAGGATCACCCGGTCGCCGATGTCGAGGCCGAGTTCGTCGAGGGCGGCGGCGTAGCCGTCCACCCGCTGGGCGAGCTGACGGTACGAGATGGAGCCGACCTCGCCGCCGACGGCCTGGATGACGGCCGGCTTGTCGGGCGTCAGCCGGGCACCCGCCAACAGGAACTCGTGCAGCGTCTCCACGGAGGCGTGCGTGCGCGCGAAGTTCTCTCGACTCATGGCCGGAGCGTATCGGCGGCCCCGCCGGCCCCCACCCGCATCGACCCCCCTAACGACCCCTTACCCGGGCCGGGCGGCGGCCGGGAAATTGTCGGGTCGTCACTGCCCGTGGGGCGTTGTTAGCGTCTTCTCACCCTGCACCGGAAGGAATCGCGGACATGTGGGATCAACGGTTCGAGGCCATCCTGCGCCAGCACCTGCCCTTCCTCGACCCCGAGGAGACGCTGCTGGCCGGCACCAGCCTGCGCGACTCCGGCCTGGACTCCCTCGCCATGGTCGAACTGCTGGCCACCCTGGAGAGCGAGTACGACGTGCGCTTCGTCGACGAGGCGATGTCGATGGAGACGTTCGCCACCCCGCAGACGCTGTGGCGCGTGCTGACCGACATGCGTGGCGCGCCCGCGCCCGTGTGAGCGGCACCCGTTGCGCACAGTGCCCGTGACCGGTCCGGTCACGGGCACTTCTGCGCGGTCAGCGGCCGATCGCGTCCAGGGCGGCGAGGTCGTCGGCGGTGAGCGTCAGCCCCGCCCCGGCGACGTTCTCCCGCAGGTGCGCCACCGACGAGGTGCCGGGGATGAGCAGGATGTTGGGTGAGCGCTGCAACAGCCAGGCCAGGGCGACGGCCATCGGCGTGGCGTCCCGGCGGGCGGCCACGGCCGACAGCGCCGCGGACTGCAACGGGCTGAAACCACCCAGCGGGAAGAACGGCACGTAGGCCACCCCCTGCCCGGCGAGCCGGTCGATCAGCGCGTCGTCCTTCCGGTACGCCAGGTTGTAGAGGTTCTGCACGCACACGACCGGGGCGATCGACTGCGCCTCGGCGACCTGCTCCGGCGTCACGTTGCTCAGCCCCAGGTGCCGGATCAGGCCTTCCTGCTGGAGGGCGACGAGCGTCTCGAACGGCTCGGCGAGGGAGCCGTCCCGGGGGCCCATGGCGTCGCCGAGCCGGAGGTTGACCAGGTCCAGCACCGCGACGCCGAGGTGCGCCAGGTTCTCCTCGACGGCCCGGCGCAGCTGCTCCGGCTCCCGCGCCGGGGGCCAGCCGCCCTGCCGGTCCCGGGTCGCGCCGACCTTGGTGACCAGGTGCAGCCCCTCGGGGTACGGGTGCAGGGCCTCGCGGATCAGCCGGTTGGTGACGTGCGGCCCGTAGGCGTCGCTGGTGTCGATGTGCGTGATGCCGAGGGCGACGACCTCCCGCAGGACGGCCAGGGCGGCGTCCGGGTCGGCGGGCGGTCCCATCACCCCGGGGCCGGCGAGTTGCATGGCGCCGTAGCCGAACCGGGTGACGGTGAGGTCGCCCAGCGTCCAGGTGCCGCCGGGCAGAGAGCGGGTGAGCATGTGGCTTACCTCGGCCTTTCATGGTGATCGGAGCGGTACCGGACCACTGTCGGTGAGGTAGCTTTCTGCTGGGAAGTAGGCACCTGAAAGTGCGTAGCGCACCAACTGTGGAAGGAACGGCGATGACGACGAGGACGGCGGCCGAGCGCCGCGCGGAGACGGCGGCGGCGTACGACGCGTTCGTGGCGCAGTGTCCCAGTCGGGAGCTGCTCGCCCGGATCTCCGACAAGTGGGTCGCGCTGGTGCTGGCCGCGCTGCGCACCGACGGCTCGCACCGGTTCGGCGCGGACTGCGCCGGCACCCCCCGGCCGATGCGCTACTCGGAGCTGTCCCGCCTGCTCGCCGGGGTCAGCCAGAAGATGCTCACCCAGACGCTGCGCGCCCTCGAACGCGACGGCCTGGTCAGCCGTACCGCGACGGCGACCGTGCCGGTCACGGTCACCTACGAGCTGACCGACCTCGGCCTCTCCCTGCACGAGACGATGCGTGCCCTCAAGAGGTGGGCCGAAACGCACCTGGACGACGTGCACGCCCACCGGGCGGCCTACGACGCCCGCCACCCCGCCCCGGCGGCCCGCCCCGCCTGAGCAGCGGGCCGTCCGGGGCGGTCGGATTCAGAGCTTGTCGAGGAACTGGGTGAGGATCTCGGTGAACCGCTCCGGGGTCTCCAGGTGGGGCAGGTGGCTGGCCCCATCGATGATCTCCCAGCGGGCACCGGGGACGAGATCGTGGAAGGGGCGGACGGCCGCCGGGGTGACCTCGTCGTACTCGCCGCTGATCACCAGGGTCGGGGTGTCGATCTGCGGCAGCTGGTCGAGCAGCGAATAGTCGCGCAGCGTGCCGATGATGTGGAACTCGCTCGGCCCGTTCATCGCGTGGTAGACGGTCGGATCACCGTTGATCTCCATGAAGGAGGCCATCAACTCCGGCGGCAACGGCTTACACCGGCACACGTGCCGCTGGTAGAAGACCATCATCGCGGCCGTGTACGCCGGGCTGCCGGTGGTGCCGGCCGCCTCGTGCCGGCGCAGCGTCGCGTCCACCCCCGGGGGCAGCGCGGCCCGCAGCACGTCCAGCTCCGGCAGCCACAGCGGGTACGACGCGGGCGCGTTGGCGATCACCAGGCCGCGCAGCCCGGCCGGCCGGCGCACCGCGTGGGCCGCCGCCAGCACCCCGCCCCAGGACTGCCCCAGCAGCACGTACCCGTCGGCGATGCCGAGCTGACGCAGCAGGTTGTCCAGTTCGGCGAGGAACAGATCCACCGTCCAGAAGTCGGCGCCCCGACCCGGCAGGTGGGTGGAGCCGCCGTTGCCGAGCTGGTCGTAGTGCACCACCGGCCGGCCGGTACGGCTCAGCTCGGCCAGGTTGAGCAGGTAGTCGTGGGTGCTGCCCGGGCCGCCGTGCAGCACCACCAGTGGCGGCCGGTCGCCGGGCAGCTCCCCCGTCACCCGGTACCACGTCCGGTGGTCGCCGAACTCGACGGTGCCCTTGGCGGTCGGTGCCAGTGTCATGTCGTCCACTCCAGCTGTCGTCACTGCGCGATCCAGTCCCGTACCACCCCGGCGGTCGTGCCGGCCCGACCCTCCATCATGGTGAAGTGGTCGCCGGGCACCTCCCGGAGCGTGTGCGGGGTCTCCCAGGTGGCCCGCCACCCGTCGTCGTCCCCGCCGGCCACGATGGACTCCTGCGGCCGGACGAAGAGCACCGGTGCGTCGATCGCCTCCACCGGGCAGCTCTCCAGCAACCGGATGTAGCGGCCCATCGCCGAGAGTCGGGCGCTGCTGAACTCGCCGAAGGTGGCCTCCTTGTCCAGCAGCGATTCGAGCATGTGGGTGAAGAACGTCGCCGTGGTGCTGCCGGTGGTCAGGTAGGTGTCCAGCAGCACCACCCCGGTCGGGCCGTGCCCCTGCCGTGCCAGCAGACCGGCGGTGGCGTGGGCGAACAGGCCGCCGGAGGAGTAGCCGACGATGACGTACGGCCCCTGCTCGGCGATCGGGCGGACCATCTCGGCGAACACCCGCACCGCCGCGTCGGCGGAGGCGGGCAGGCTGTCGTCGCGGCCGAAGCCGGGCACCGGCAGGGTCCACACGTCCCGGGTGCCACCGAACTCGGCGGTGAACCGGGCGTACTGCTGGTCGCCGCCGAGGGCCATCGGCGACGGGAAGCAGACGATCGCCGGTGCCTGGTCGCCGCGGGCGAGCCGCCGGGGGGCGGGGATCTGCGGCAGGTCGGCCGGCCCGTCGAAGCTGGGCCGGATGTCGGCCACCGCGTGGAGCAACGCCAGGCCCTGCTGTACCCGACCGCCCCGAACGGCGGTGCCGAACAGCGCGCTCATCGAGTCGGCGGCGGCGTCGGGGGTACCGGCGCGGTCCTCGGCCGGCGGCGCGGCCAGTTCGGTGCGCAGCAGCGTGGCCAGTTCGTCGACGCTGCCGTGGTCGAAGACCACCCCGGTGGCCAGTCGCAGCCCGGTCGCCTCGTTGAGCGCGGTGCGCAGCTCCATCGCGGTGAGCGAGTCGAAGCCCAGCTCGACGAAGCGCAGCGCCGGGTCGAGGTCGTCGGCGCCGCCGTGTCCGAGCACGGCCGCGGCGCGCGCCCGGACCAGGTCGGCCAGCAGCGCCTGCTGCCCGTCGGCGTCGAGCCCGCCGAGCGTACGCCGCAGCGCCGCCGGGTCGGGCCGGTTCGTCCCCGACGCGGCCCGCCTGTTCGGGGTGACCAGGGCCCGCAGGATCGGCGGCACCTCGTCCCCCGCCGGGGTGCCCAGGTCGGCCTTGAGCGGGACGAGCACCGCCTCGGTGCGGGCCAGCGCCGCGTCCAGCAGCGCCAACCCCTCCCCGGCGGACATCGGCAGCACCCCGCCCCGGGACATCCGGGCCCGGTCGGTGCCACCGAGGTCGTCGGCCATCCCGCCGCCGGCCCACGGCCCCCAGGCCAGGGACTGGGCGGGCAGCCCGGCCACCCGTCGCGCGCCCGCCAGCGCATCGAGGAAGGCGTTCGCCGCCGCGTAGTTGCCCTGCCCCGGGCCACCGAGCACGCCGGCCGCCGAGGAGAACAGCACGAACGCGGTGAGGTCCGCGTCACGGGTCAACTCGTGCAGGTGGGTGGCGGCGTCGACCTTGGGGCGCAGTACCGCGTCGAGGCGCTCCCGGGTCAGCGACGGGATGATCCCGTCGTCGAGCACCCCGGCGGCGTGCACCACCCCGGTCAGCGGATGCTCGGCGGGCACCCCGGCGAGCAGCGCGGCGACCGCCTCCCGGTCGGCCAGGTCGCAGGCGGCCACGGTGACCTGCGCCCCGCGGGCGGTGAGGTCGTCGCGCAGCGCGGCCATCCCGTCGGCGTCCGGCCCGCGCCGGCTGGCCAGCAGCAGGTGCCGCACCCCGTACGCGTCGACCAGGTGCCGGGCGACGAGCCGGCCGAGGGTGCCGCCTGCCCCGGTGACCAGAACGGTGCCGCCGTCGGTGAAGCCGCTGCCGGGGGTGCCGTCGGGTACGGCGGCGGGCACCAGCCGGGCGGCGTGGGCGACGCCCTCGCGGACGACGAGCTGCGGTTCGCCGCCGGCCAGCACCGCCGGGAGGGCCTGGGCCGACCCGTCGTGGTCGTCGAGATCCACCAGGACGATCCGACCCGGGTTCTCCGACTGTGCGGAGCGGACCAGGCCCCAGGCCGCCGCGGCGGCCGGTTCGGTGACCCGGGTGCCCTGCGCGCCGTGGGTGAGCACCAGCAGCCGGGACGACGCCAGCCGCTCGTCGGCGAGCCAGCCCTGGAGCAGGGTGAGCAGCTGCCCGGTGGTCTGCCGGGCACCGGCGGCAAGGTCCCGCGAGTCGGGCTGGACGCTGGCGACCAGCACCACGTCGGGCGCGACACCGCCCGCGTCCAGGGCGGCGGTGAGGGCGTCCAGGTCGGGGTGGGTCTCGGCGAGCAGGCCGACGGTGTCGAGCGCGGCGGCCACCTTGAACTCGTCGGCGCCGACCAGCGCCCACCGGCCGGTGGCCGGGGTGGCGGTCAGCGGCACCGGGGTCCAGTCGACCCGGTAGAGGTGCTCCTGACGACCGGTGCGGGCGGCGGCGAGCTGACCCGCGTCGATCTCCCGCAGCACCAGCGAGTCGACCCGGGCGACGGGTGCGCCGGTCTGGTCGGTGAGGGTGAGGGCGACCTCGTCGGGGCCGGTCGGGGTGACGGTGACCCGCAGTGCGCCCGCACCGGTGGCGTGGACGGTGACCCCGGTCCAGGAGAAGGGGACGGCGGGTCTCCCCTCGCCCCGGCTCAGCCCGATGGCGTGCAGGGCCGCGTCGAACAGGGCCGGGTGCAGGTGGAACCGGTCGGCGTCGAGCACGTCGCCGGGGAGCGCGATCTCGGCGTACACCTCGTCGCCGTGCCGCCAGGCGGTCCGCAGGCCCTGGAAGACCGGGCCGTAGACCAGTCCGGCGTCGGCCATCCGCTCGTAGATCCCGTCGACGTCGACGGGAGTGGCGGCGGCCGGTGGCCAGACGGCCCCCGGGTCGGCCGGTGGGCCGTCCGGGGCCGGGGTGAGCAGGCCGGTGGCGTGCCGGGTCCACGGCGCGTCCCGGTGCCGGGAGTAGACGGTGACCGGCCGGCCGCCGTCCTCGCCGGGCGCGCCGACGGCCACCTGCACCTGGACGCCGTCGTCGTCGGGGACGACCAGTGGGGCCTGGAGGGTGAGTTCGGCCAGCCGGCCGCAGCCGACCTGGTCCCCGGCCCGGACGGCGAGTTCGACAAGCCCGGTGCCGGGCAGCACGATCGTGTCGCCCAGCGCGTGCTCGGCCAGCCACGGGTGGGTACGCCGGGACAGCAGCCCGGTGGCGATCAGCCCGTCGGTGTCGGGCAGGGTGGTGAGGGCCGACAGCAGCGGGTGCCCGGCGTCGAGCAGCCCGGCGGCGGTGACGTCCCGGTCCGAGCCGGTGTCCTGCATCCAGTAGTGCTGGTGCTGGAAGGCGTAGGTGGGCAGGTCGACCTGCCGCGCTCCCGGGTGCACGGCCGTCCAGTCGAGGTCGACGCCGGTGGTCCACGCCTGCGCCATCCCGGTCGCGTACGCCGTGACCTGTTCCCGGTCGCGGCGCTGCAACGCGATGGTCACCGCGTCGTCGACGCTGTCGGCGACCATCGCGGTGAGCACGCTGTCCGGCCCGATCTCGATGAACCGGGTGACCCCACGGGCGGCGAGAGCGGCGACCGCGTCGGCGAACCGGACGGTCCCCCGCACCTGACCCTGCCAGTATTCGACCGACCCGAGTTCGGCGTCGCCGGCCAGGTCACCGGTCACGGTCGACACCAGCGGAATGCCCGCCGGGTTCGCCGTCACCCCGTCGAGGACCAGCCCGTAGCCGGCCAGCATCGGGTCCATCAGGTGCGAGTGGAACGCATGCGACACCCGCAGCCGGCGGGTCTTCACCTCAAGGGAGGCTTCCAGCGCGGCGATCTGCTCCTCGGTGCCGGACACGACGACCGCCCGGGGACCGTTCACCGCCGCCACGTCGATGTCACCGAGGTCCAACTCAGCCAGCGGCGCGGCGATCGCCAACATGGCCCCACCCGCCGGAAGCGCCTGCATCAGACCACCCCGGGCCGCCACCACCCGGCACGCGTCCTCCAGCGACCACACCCCGGCCACGTGCGCGGCAGCCAACTCACCGATCGAATGCCCGGCAACGAAGTCCGGCTTCAACCCCCACGACTCCGCGAGCCGGAACAACGCCACCTCGACCGCGAACAGGGCCGGCTGCGTCCAACCGGTCTGGTCGAGAACACCCTCCGGGTCGGTGAACATCACCTCCCGCAGGTCACCACCCAGCAACGGACCGAACGCGACACACACCTCATCCAGAGCAGCCGCGAACACCGGGAAGGCTTCCGCCAGCCCACGACCCATACCGACCCGCTGCGCACCCTGACCGGTGAACAACACCGCCGTACGACCACCGGTCATCCGACCCGAGACACCGGTGCCGGCGGCCAGGGCCTCCAGACCGGCGGACAGGTCGGCGGCCGTACCGCCGACGGCGACCGCCCGGTGGTCCAGGGCCGCCCGACCGGCGGCCAGGGAGTGCCCGACGTCGACCGGCCGTTCGTCGGTGAGGAAATCGCGCAGGCGGGTGGCCTGTGCGGTGAGTCCGGCGGTGGAGCGGCTGGCGAGCGGCCAGAGCACCACGGCCGGTTCGGGCGTCGACGCGGGCGCGGCCTCGTGTTGCGGGTACTCCTCGACGATGACGTGGGCGTTGGTGCCGCTGATGCCGAACGACGACACCGCCGCCCGGCGCGGACGACCCTCGGCCGGCCAGTCGACGGCCTCGGTCGCGAGCCGCACCTCGCCGGAAGACCAGTCCACGTGCGGGCTCGGCGCGTCCACGTGCAACGTACGCGGCACCACCTGATGCCGCATCGCCAACACCATCTTCATCACCCCGGCGACACCGGCAGCAGCCTGCGTGTGACCCAGGTTCGACTTCACCGACCCCAACCAGAGTGGCCGCTCCCGGTCCCGGCCGTACGTCGCCAGGATCGCCTGCGCCTCGATCGGATCACCCAGGGTGGTGCCCGTACCGTGCGCCTCCACCACGTCCACCTCGGCCGCCGACACCCGGGCGTTGGCGAGGGCCTGCCGGATCACCCGCTGCTGCGCCGGCCCGTTCGGGGCGGTCAGCCCGTTCGACGCGCCGTCCTGGTTGACCGCTGAGCCCCGGACGAGACCGAGGATCGTGTGTCCGTGCCGACGGGCGTCGGAGAGGCGTTCGAGCACCAGCACGCCGACGCCCTCGGACCAACCCGTCCCGTCGGCCGCCGCCGCGAACGGCTTGCACCGACCATCCGGCGCCAACCCCCGCTGACGCGAAAACTCCACGAACGTCTCCGGCGTCGCCATCACCGTCACCCCACCGGCCAACGCCAGATCACACTCACCCGACCGCAACGCCTGACCCGCCAGATGCATCGCCACCAACGACGACGAGCAGGCGGTGTCCACGGTGACGGCGGGGCCTTCGAGGCCGAGGGTGTAGGCGATCCGCCCGGAGACGACGCTGCCGGCGCTGTGCCCGGTCACGTAGTCGTGGTACATCAGGCCGGCGAAGACGCCGGTGGCGGAGCCGCGTACCGAGGAGGGGTCGATGCCGGCCCGCTCGAACGCCTCCCAGGAGACCTCCAGCAGTTGCCGCTGCTGCGGGTCCATCAGCACGGCCTCGCGGGGCGAGATGCCGAAGAACGCCGGGTCGAAGCCGGCCGCGCCGGGCAGGAACCCGCCCTGGTCGGCGTAGCTGGTGTCGGGGCGGACACCGGTCGGGTCGTAGAGCCGGGCGAGGTCCCAGCCCCGGTCGGTGGGGAAGCCGTCGATGGCGTCGACGCCGTCGGCGACGAGTCGCCACAGGTCCTCCGGCGAGGACACCCCGCCGGGGTAGCGGCAGGCCATGCCGACGATCGCCACCGGTTCGTCACCGAACGCCGTGGTGGCGCTGCGCCGCTCCTGCGGTACGTCGAGCGCGCCGCTCAGCTCGCCGTACAGGAACTCGGCGAGGGCCACCGGCGTCGGGTAGTCGAAGATCAGGGTGGCCGGGAGCCGCAGGCCGGCCGCCGTGGAGAGCGCGTTGCGCAGCTCGACGGCGGTGAGCGAGTCGAAGCCGAGGCTCTGGAAGGTGCGGTCCGCCTCGACCGCCTCCGGGCCGGCGAGGCCGAGCACGGCGGCGACGTGGGTGTGCACCAGGTGCCGGACGGCACCGGCGCGCTCTTCCTCCGGCAGGCCGGCCAGCCAGTCGCTGCCCGCCCGGTCGACGGCGCTGGCGGCGGTGGCCGTGCGCCGGGTCGGCCCGGTCAGGGCGCGGAACACCGGGGGCAGCCGGTCGCCGAGCGTACGCAGGGTCGGCACGTCGAGCCGGGCCGGGACGAGAGTGGCCGGTCCACCGGCGACGGCGGCGTCGAGCAGGGCCAACCCGTCGGCGGTGGTCAGCGGCAGCACCCCGCCCCGGGACATCCGTTCCCGGTCGGCGTCGGCGAGCTTGTCGGTCATCGCCGACCCCTCACCCCACAGCCCCCACGCCAACGACACACCCGGCAGCCCGGCAGCACGGCGGGTGGTGGCGAGCGCGTCCAGGAACGCGTTCGCCGCCGCGTAATTGCCCTGCCCCGGCGCACCCAGCACCCCGGACAACGACGAGAACAGCACGAAGGCCGACAGTTGCCGGTCCCGGGTCAGCTCGTCCAGCAGCGCCGCCGCGTCCACCTTGGGGCGCAGCACCCCCGATACCCGCGCTGCCGTGAGCGACGACACGACGCCGTCGTCGAGCACCCCGGCCGTGTGCACCACCGCCGACAGGTCCGGCACCCCGGCCAGCGCGGCGGTCACCTGCTCCCGGTCGGCCACGTCGCAGGCGACCAGGTCGACCTGTGCGCCGGCCTCGGACAGTTCCGCGACGAGATCGTCCGCGCCGGCTGCCGCCGTACCGCTGCGGGACAGCAGCAGCAGCCGGGACACCCCGTGTGCCGTCACCAGGTGCCGGGCCACCGCCGAGCCGAGCGCACCGGTCGCGCCGGTGACCAGCACCGTGCCGGTGCCGTAGCGCGGGGCGTCCGGCGGGGTCGTCGGCAGCGTCCGGCGGGCGATCCGGGGCACCCGGACGACGCCGTCGCGGATCAGCACCTGCGGGTCGTCGGTGGCCAGGGCCAGCGGGAGGACGTCGTCGAGCCGGTCGGTGTCGACGTCGACGAGGAGGAACCGGTCGGGGTTCTCCGCCTGCGCGGAGCGGATCAGCCCCCACACCGCGGCGCCGGCCAGGTCGGTCACGTCGTCGCCGACGGCGTGCCGGGTGAGCACGACGAGCGGGGCGGCGGTGGTCCCGGCCAGCCAGCGCTGGGCGATGTCCAGCACCCGGTTCACCTCGGCGTGCACGTCGTCGGTGCCCCCGGCGCGCAGCACCATCAGTTCGGCCGCGCCGTCGGCGGTCGCCGAGCCACCGTCGCCGCCACCCGGTACGGCGGTCGTGGTGTGGCCGTCGCCGGTCGGGGCGGTGTCGGGGTGCCAGGTCCAGGTGGTGGCGGTCGGGGTGACGGTGACCGGCTGCCAGTCCAGGCCGAAGATCGCGTCGGCGACGCCGGTGCCGGCGGTGACCTGCACCGGGCGGAGCACCAGCGACCGTACGGTGGCCACGGGTGCGCCTACCGCGTCGGCGACCGCGATCCGTACCCCGCTGCCGGCCGGGGTGAGCCGGACCCGCAGGCTGGTCGCGCCGGTGGCGTGCAGCGTCACCCCCGACCAGGCGAACGGCAGGCCCCGGGGGGTGTCGCCGTCGGCGCGGGTGAGGACGTGCAGGCCGGCGTCGAACAGGGCCGGGTGCAGGCCGTAGCCGTCGGTCTCCGTACCGTCGGGGAGGTCGACCTCGGCGAAGAGTTCGTCACCGGCCCGCCAGGCGCGGCGGAGGCCCTGGAAGACCGGGCCGTAGTCGAGCCCGCCGCCGGCGAGGTCGTCGTAGAGGCCGGCCAGCGGCAGCGGTTCGGCGTCGGCGGGGGGCCACGCGGTGAGCGCGACGCCGGGGGTGTCCCCGGCGGTGAGCACGCCGGTGGCGTGCCGGGTCCAGGGGACGTCGTCGTGTTCCCGGGAGTGCACCAGGACGGCCCGGCGGCCGGTCGGGTCGGGCGGCTCCACGGCGACCTGCACCTCGACGCTGCCGGCGGCGGGGACGACGAGTGGCGCGTGCAGGGTCAGTTCGTCGAGCAGGCCGACGCCGACCCGGTCGCCGGCGTGGATGGCGAGTTCGACCAGGCCGGTGCCGGGGAAGACGACGGTTCCGCCGACGGCGTGGTCGGCGAGCCACGGGTGGGTGTGCAGCGACCACCGGCCGGTGAAGACGACGCCGTCGGTGTTGGCCAGCGGCACGGCGGCGTCGAGCAGCGGGTGGGTGGCGGCGAGCAGGCCGGCGCCGACGAGGGCCGGGTCGTAGAGCCAGTAGTGCTGGCGTTGGAAGGCGTAGGTGGGCAGGTCGACCTGCCGGGCGGCGGGGTGGATGGCGGCCCAGTCGAGGTCGACGCCGGTGGTCCACGCCTGCGCCATCCCGGTCGCGTACGCCGTGACCTGTTCCCGGTCCCGGCGCTGCAACGCAATCGTCACCGCGTCGTCGACGCTGTCGGCGACCATCGCGGTGAGCACACTGTCCGGCCCGATCTCGATGAACCGGGTGACCCCCCGCGCGGCGAGAGCGGCGACCGCGTCGGCGAACCGGACGGTCCCCCGCACCTGACCCTGCCAGTATTCGACCGACCCCAACTCGTCGTCGCTGGCGAGATCACCGGTCGCGGTCGACACCAACGGGACACCCGCCGGGTTCGCGGTCACCCCGTCGACGACCCGCCCGTACCCGGCCAGCATCGGATCCATCAGGTGCGAGTGGAACGCGTGCGACACCCGCAGCCTGCGCGTCTTCACCTCCAGGGAGGCTTCCAGCGCGGCGATCTGCTCCTCGGTGCCGGAAACGACCACCGCCCGGGGGCCGTTGACGGCCGCCACGTCGATGTCACCGAGATCCAGCTCGGCCAGCGGGGCGGCGATCGCCAACATCGCCCCACCCGCCGGAAGAGCCTGCATCAGACCACCCCGCGCGGCAACGACCCGGCACGCGTCCTCCAACGACCACACCCCGGCCACGTGCGCGGCAGCCAACTCACCGATCGAGTGCCCGGCAACGAAGTCCGGCTTCAAACCCCACGACTCCGCGAGGCGGAACAGGGCCACCTCTACCGCGAACAACGCCGGCTGCGTCCAACCGGTCTGATCGAGGACACCGTCCGGGTCGGTGAACATCACCTCCCGCAGATCACCGTCCAACAACGGCCCGAACGCCGCACACACCTCGTCCAACGCCTGCGCGAACACCGGGAAGGCCGCCGCCAGCTCACGACCCATACCGACCCGCTGCGCACCCTGACCGGTGAACAACACCGCCGTACGGCCGGTGGTCAGGTGGCCGTGCACACCCTGGCCGGCGGCGAGGGCGCGGAGGCCGGCGACGCCGTCCCCGACGGCCACCCCCCGGTGCTCCAGGGCCGCCCGGCCGGTGCCGAGGGTCAGCGCCACGTCGGCGGGGTTCAGGTCGGCGTCGGCGAGGAAGTCGGCGAGGCGGGCGGCCTGGGCGGCGAGGCCGCTGGCCGACCGGCCGGAGACCGGCCACAGCGGCACCGGCGTCGGGGCCGGCGCGGCGGGCGGCGCGGTGTCGGGGGCCTGTTCCAGGATCAGGTGGGCGTTGGTGCCGCTGATGCCGAACGACGACACCGCCGCGCGACGCGGCCGGTCCAGCGCCGGCCACCGCACCTCGTCGGTGGCGAGCCGCACCTCGCCGGAAGACCAGTCCACGTGCGGGCTCGGCGCGTCCACGTGCAACGTACGCGGCACCACCTGATGCCGCATCGCCAACACCATCTTCATCACACCCGCCACACCCGCAGCGGCCTGCGTATGACCCAGATTCGACTTCACCGACCCCAACCACAACGGCCGCTCCCGATCCCGGCCGTACGTCGCCAGGATCGCCTGCGCCTCGATCGGATCACCCAACGTGGTGCCCGTACCGTGCGCCTCCACCACGTCCACCTCGGCCGCCGACACCCCCGCGTTCGCCAGGGCCTGCCGGATCACCCGCTGCTGGGAGGGACCATTCGGGGCGGTCAGCCCGTTCGACGCGCCGTCCTGGTTCACCGCCGAACCACGCACCACGCCTAGGACCCGGTGCCCGTTGCGCACCGCGTCGGACAACCGCTCCAACACCAGCACGCCGACGCCCTCGGACCAACCCGTCCCGTCGGCCGCCGCCGCGAACGGCTTGCACCGACCATCCGGCGCCAACCCCCGCTGACGCGAAAACTCCACGAACGTCTCCGGCGTCGCCATCACCGTCACCCCACCGGCCAACGCCAGATCACACTCACCCGACCGCAACGCCTGACCCGCCAGATGCATCGCCACCAACGACGACGAACACGCCGTGTCGACCGACACCGCCGGCCCCTCCAGCCCGAGCGTGTACGCCACCCGACCGGTGACGACACTGCCGGCGCTGTGCCCGGAGACGTAGTCGTGGTACATCACCCCGGCGAACACGCCGGTGGACGAGCCGCGCAGGGTGCCCGGGTCGATGCCCGCCCGCTCGAACGCCTCCCACGACACCTCCAGCAGCAACCGCTGCTGTGGGTCCATGATCACCGCTTCGCGGGGGGAGATGCCGAAGAAGACCGGGTCGAACTCGGCGGCGTCGGTGAGGAAGCCGCCCCTGTCCACGTACGTGGTGTCGGGGCGGCTGCTGGTCGGGTCGTACAGCCGGGCCAGGTCCCAGCCCCGGTCCGTCGGGAAGCCGTCGATGGCGTCCGCGCCGTCGGCGATCAGCCGCCACAGGTCCTCCGGCGAGGACACCCCGCCGGGGTAGCGGCAGGCCATCCCGACGATCGCCAGCGGCTCGTCGTCGGCGACGGTCGTGGCGACCTTCCGTACGGTGGCGACGCCGTCCGGGCCGGCGATCTCGCTGAGCAGGTGCCGGGCCAGGTCACGCGGCGACGGGTAGTCGAAGATCAGGGTGGCGGGCAGCCGCAGGCCGGTGGCGGCGGAGAGCCCGTTGCGCAGTTCGACGGCGGTGAGCGAGTCGAAGCCCAGCTCCTGGAACGCCCGGCCGGCGTCGATCCGTTCGGCGGAGGCGTGCCCGAGTACCGCCGCCACCTGGCTGAGGACCAGGGCGGTCGCGGCGCGCTCGCGTTCCTCGGTGGACAGCGCGGCGAGGTCCGCCGCCCAACCGGTGGCGGTGGCCCCGGCGGCGGCGCGGGCGGCCGTCCGCCGGGCCGGGCGGACCAGGCCGTGGAACGGCAGCGGCAGGTCCTCGCCGAGGGTACGCAGGGCGGCCAGGTCGAGCCGGGCCGGCACCGCGGTCGGGTACGGGTTGGCCACGGCGGCGTCGAGCAGGGCCAACCCGTCGGCGGTGGCCAGCGGCAGCACCCCACCCCGGGACATCCGCTCCCGGTCGGCGTCGCCGAGCCGGTCGGTCATCGCCGAACCCTCACCCCACAGCCCCCACGCCAACGACACCGCCGGCAACCCGGCGGCCCGACGCGACACCGCCAACGCGTCGAGGAACGCGTTCGCCGCCGCGTAGTTGCCCTGCCCCGGCGCACCCAGCACCCCGGACAGCGACGAGAACAGCACGAACGCCGACAGCTCCCGGCCCCGGGTCGCCTCGTCGAGCAGCCACGCGGCGTCCACCTTGGGCCGCAGCACCGCCGACAGCCGGGCGGTGGACAGCGACGACACCACCCCGTCGTCGAGCACCCCGGCGGTGTGCACCACCGCCGACAGGTCGGCACAGGTGTCGAGGAGGGCCGTCACCTGCTCCCGGTCGGCCACGTCGGCGGCGACCAGGTCAACCTGCGCGCCGGCCGCGGTCAGCTCGGCGACCAGGTCGTCGGCACCCTGCGCGGCGGGGCCCCGGCGGGACACCAGCAGCAGCCGGTTGACCCCGTGCGCCGTCACCAGGTGCCGGGCCACGGCCGCGCCGAGGGCACCGGTCGCGCCGGTGACCAGCACCGTGCCGGTGCCGTAGAGCGGGGCGTCCGGGGTGGCCGGTTCGACGAGCTGACGGGTGAGCCGGGGCACCGAGACCACGCCGTCGCGGACCCGTACCTGCGGCTCGCCGGTGGCCAGGGCGACGGCGAGCGTCCCGGCCACGTCCGCGTCCGGGTCGGTGTCGACAAGCAGCAGCCGGTCGGGGTTCTCGGCCTGCGCCGAGCGGAGCAGCCCCCAGACGGCCGCCCCGGTCAGGTCGGTGCCGTCGCCGCCGACGGCACGCCGGGTGAGCACCACCAGCCGGTGGGTGTCGGGGCCGGCCAGCCACTCCTGCACCAGGCCGAGGACCCGGTTCACCTCGTCGTGCACCGCTTCCGGGCCGGTGACGTCCCCGGCGCTGCCGGCGGTCAGCACCAGCAGGTCCGCGTCGGCGGGGACCGGCCCGCTGCCTGCGGGCAGGGTGGCCGGGTGGTGGGCCCAGTGCGGAGCGGCCGTGGTGGTGGGGGTGCCGATCTCCTGCCAGGTCAGGTCGAACAGGGCGTCGGCGACCCCGCCGGGGCGGGTCACCTGGACGGGGCGCAGCACCAGCGAGTCGACGGTGGCGACGGGTGCGCCGACCGCGTCGGCGACCGCCACCCGTACCCCGGAGCCGACCGGGGTGAGCCGGACCCGGACGCCGGCCGCGCCGGTGGCGTGCAGGGTGAGGCCGGTCCAGGCGAACGGCAGGCCCCGGAAGGTGTCACCCTCGGCGAGACCGAGGGCGTGCAGGCCGGCGTCGAGCACGGCGGGGTGCAGGCCGAACCCGTCGGCGTCCACCCCCTCCGGCAGGGTGACCTCGGCGTAGAACTCGTCGCCGCGCCGCCATACCCGGCGCAGGCCCCGGAACACCGGGCCGTAGACGAGGCCGCCGGTCGCCAGGTGCTGGTAGAGGTCGTCGATGGGCACCGCTTCGGCGTCGGCCGGCGGCCACTGCGTGAGGGCGGTCCCGGTGGTACGCCGACCGGCGGCGAGCACCCCACTGGCGTGCCGGGTCCACGGGGCGTCGGTGTCGGCGCTGCGGGCGTACACCTGGAGGGTGCGGGCCTGGCCGGCGTCGGCGGGGCCGACGACGACCTGGAGCTGGACGCCGCCGCGCTCGGGCAGCACCAGCGGGGCTTCGATGGTCAGCTCGTCGACGGTCTCGGCACCGACCTGCGCACCGGCGTGCAGGGCGAGGTCGACGTAGCCGGTGCCGGGGAAGACGACCGCGCCGTCGACGGCGTGGTCGGCGAGCCACGGGTGCCGGTCGAGGGAGAGCCGGCCGGTGAGGACGGCCCCGTCGGCGTTGGCGAGGGTGACGGCCGCGCCGAGCAGCGGGTGGTCGGCGGAGTCCAGGCCCATGGCGGTGGCGTCACCGGGGTCGACCGGGGCGTCCAGCCAGAACCGCTGGCGCTGGAAGGCGTAGGTGGGCAGGTCGACGGTCCGGCCGCCGGGGTTGACGGCCGCCCAGTCGAGGTCGACGCCGCTGATCCACGCCTGCGCCATCCCGGCGGCGTACGCCTCGACCTGCTCGCGCTTGCGCCGCTGGAGCGCGATGGCGGTGGCGTCCTCCACGCAGTCGGCGACCATCGCGGTGAGCACACTGTCCGGCCCGATCTCGATGAACCGGGTCACGCCTCGCGCCGCCAGCGTGGCCACGGCGTCGGCGAACCGGACGGTCCCCCGTACCTGGCTCTGCCAGTATTCGGTTGAACCGAGTTCGTCGTCGCCGGCCAGGTCGCCGGTGGCGGTCGACACCAGCGGGATGCCCGCCGGAGCGGTCGTGACGTCCCCCAGCACCCGCCCGTACTCGGCCAGCATCGGGTCCATCAGGTGCGAGTGGAACGCATGCGATACCCGCAGCCTGCGGGTCTTCACCTCCAGGGAGGCTTCCAGCGCGGCGATCTGCTCCTCCGTGCCGGACACGACGACCGCCCGGGGGCCGTTCACCGCCGCCACGTCGACATCGCCCAGATCCAGCTCGTTCAGGGGCGCGGCGATCGCCAGCATCGCCCCACCGGCCGGAAGCGCCTGCATCAGACCACCCCGGGCCGCCACCACCCGGCACGCGTCCTCCAGCGACCACACCCCGGCCACGTGCGCGGCGGCCAACTCACCGATCGAGTGACCGGCAACGAAGTCCGGCTTCAACCCCCACGACTCCGCGAGCCGGAACAACGCCACCTCGACCGCGAACAGGGCCGGCTGCGTCCACCCGGTCTGATCCAGAACACCGTCCGGGTCGGTGAACATCACCTCCCGCAGATCACCACCCAGCAACGGCCCGAACGCGACACACACCTCGTCCAGGGCAGCGGCGAACACCGGGAAGGCCGCCGCCAGCTCACGACCCATCCCGACCCGCTGCGCACCCTGACCGGTGAACAACACCGCCGTACGACCGGCGACGGTCCGACCCGACAGGCCACCCCCGGCGGCGAGGGTCTCCAGGCCGGCCACGTCGTCACCGAGCACCACACCCCGGTACGCGCCGGCAGCCCGGGTGGTGCCCAACGCGTAGCCGACGTCGACCGGACGCTCGTCGGTGAGGAACTCCCGCAGCCGCTCGGCCTGCCCGGCGAGCGCTGCCGCCGACCGGCCGGACAGCGGCCAGAGCACCACCGGCGGCTCGGTCGTCCCGGCCGGCTCGACGGCCTCGACCGGTGGTGCCTGCTCCAGGATCACGTGCCCGTTGGTGCCGCTCACCCCGAACGACGACACCCCGCCCCGGCGCGGCTGGCCGTGGTCGGGCCACTGCCGCGCCTCGGTCAGCAGCTGCACGGTGCCGGCGGACCAGTCGACGTGGGTGGACGGCTCGCCCACGTGCAGGCTCTTGGGCAGCACGCCGTGCCGCAACGCCATCACCATCTTGATCACGCCGCTGACGGCGGCGGCGGCCTGCGCGTGGCCGATGTTCGACTTGACCGAGCCGAGCCAGAGCGGCCGGTCGGCCGGCCGGTCGTGCCCGTACGTGGCGATCAGCGCCTCCGCCTCGATCGGGTCACCGAGGGTGGTGCCGGTGCCGTGCGCCTCGATCAGGTCGACGTCGCCGGAGGTGAGCCCGGCGTTGGCGAGTGCCTGGAGGATGACCCGCTGCTGGGCCACCCCGTTGGGGGCGGTCAGCCCGTTGGACGCGCCGTCCTGGTTGATCGCGGAACCCCGCAGGACGGCGAGCACCCGGTGACCGTTGCGCTGGGCGTCGGAGAGCCGTTCCAGCAGCAGCATGCCGACGCCCTCACCCCAGCCGGTGCCGTCGGCGTCGTCGGAGAACGGCTTGCAGCGGCCGTCGGAGGCGAGCCCCCGCTGCCGGCTGAACGCGACGAACGCGCCGGGCGTCGACATCACGGTGACGCCGCCGGCCAGGGCCAGCCCGCACTCACGCTGGCGCAGCGCGTGCGCGGCCAGGTGCAGCGCGACCAGCGACGACGAGCAGGCGGTGTTGATGGTGACGGCCGGCCCCTCCAACCCCAGGCTGTACGCGACCCGACCGGAGATCACCGCCCCGGAGCTGCCGGTGCTCATGTACGCCTCGACCGGTTCGGGCAGCACGGTGAGCCGGTCCCAGTAGTCCTGCCCGCCGCAGCCGACGAAGACACCGACCGGGCCGCCGCGCAACGAGTCGGGGTTGATGCCGGCCCGCTCGCACGCCTCCCAGCTCGCCTCCAGCACCAGCCGCTGCTGCGGGTCCATCGCCAACGCCTCGCGGGGCGAGATGCCGAAGAACTCGGCGTCGAACTCGTCGGCGTCGTGGACGAACCCGCCCTGGCGGACGTAGCTGCTGCCGGCGGCGTCCGGGTCGGCGTCGTAGAGGGCGGCGGTGTCCCAGCCCCGGTCGGTGGGGAACTCGCCGATGGCGTCGACGCCGTCGGCGACCAGCCGCCACAGGTCCTCGGGCGAGTCGACCCCGCCCGGGTAGCGGCAGGCCATGCCGACGATCGCGATCGGGTCCTGCTCCTGCGACTCGACCTCGCGCAGCCGCTCCCGGGTGCGGTGCAGATCGGCGGTGACCCGCTTCAGGTACTCGAGGAGCTTCTCTTCGTTCGCCATCCGAACCTCACCAAACTCGTTGCCAGCGGGACACGTTGCTCCGGGAGCGCGGTGGCGGCTCAGGTCATGCCGAGTTCCTTGTCGATCAGGTCGAACACATCGTCGGCGGAGGCCGTTTCGAGCCGGTCGACGAGGGTGGTGCCGGTGGTGGTGCTGAGCGTCTCGTTGAGCTTCGCCAGCAGCGACTGGAGCCGGGCGGTGACCCGGTTGCGTTCGATCTCCTCCGGCGTCAGGCCGGCCACGGTGACCTCCAGCCGGTCCAGCTCGGCGAGCAGACCCCCGGCGGTGTCGCCGGTGTAGCCGAGTTCGGCGCGGAGCTGGTCGGCCAGGGCGGTCGGGTTGGGGTGGTCGAAGACCAGGGTGGCGGAGAGCCGTACGCCGGTGGCGGCGCTGAGCCGGTTGCGCAGCTCGACGGCGGTCACCGAGTCCATGCCGAGTTCCTTGAACGCGCGCTGCGGCTCGACCAGTTCGGCGTCGCCGTAGCCGAGGACGGCCGCCACGTTGGTGCGGACGGTCTCCAGCAGCAGGGCGCGCTGCTCGGCCTCGGGCAGCGTGCCGAGCCGGTCGGCGAGCGCCGACGACGACCCCGCCTCGGTGGCCTCGGCGGCCTCCGGTGCGGCGTCGGGCAGTTCGGCCAGCAGCGGCCGGGGCCGGGCCAGGGTGTAGATGGGGGCGAACCGGGCCCAGTCGACGTCGGCGACGACGAGGTGGCTCTCGTCGTGGTCGAGGGCCTGTCCGAGGGCGTCGACGGCGAGCCGGGGGGCCATCACACCGACGCCGAGCCGGTCGAGGTGCGCGCCGACCTCGCCGCCGGCCATGCCACCGCCGCCGCCCCAGCTGCCCCAGGCGACCGAGGTGGCGACCGCGCCCCGGCTGCGCCGCCGGTGCGCCAGCGCGTCGAGGTACGCATTCGCCGTCGCGTAGCCCGCCTGCCCGGCGCTGCCCCACACCGCGGCACCGGAGGAGAACACCACGAACGCGTCCAACGGCCGGTCGGCCAGCAGTTCGTCGAGGTGCACCGCGCCGAGCACCTTCGCCCGGCACACGTCGGCGAAGTCGTCGAGGCCGGTCCGCCCCAACGGCACCTCGGGGTGCAGCACCCCGGCAGCGTGGAACACGGCGGTCAGCCCGTCGCCGAGGTCGGCCAGGAGCGCGGCAACCGCGTCCCGGTCCGCCACGTCACAGGCCACCACCTCGACGCCCGGGTGCCGGGCCGTCAGCTCGGCCGCGCCCGGGGCGTCCGGGCCGCGCCGGCTCGCCAGCACCACCCGCTGCGCGCCGTTGCCGACCAGCCATTCGGTGACGTGCCCGCCGACCCCGCCGGTGCCGCCGGTGACCAGCACGGTGCCGGTGGGCGTGTAGCGCCGTTCGGGTGCCCCGGTCGCCGGGTGGCGGACCATCCGGCGGGCCAGCGTACCGGCCGCCCGCAGCGCCACCTGGTCCTCGCCGCCGCCGGTCAGCACGTCGGCCAGCCGGTCGACGGTCTGCGGCGTCCACTCGGCGGGCAGGTCGACCAGGCCGCCCCACCAGCCGGGGTAGTCGAGGGAGAGCACCGTGCCCAGACCCCACAGGGCACCCTGGGCCGGGTCGGCGACCGGCTCGAACCGGTCCACCCCGACCCCACCGGCGGTGACGCACCAGAGCCGGCCGGTGAAGTCGGACGCGGCCAGCGCGTGCACCAGCGACACGGTGGCGGTGATCCCGGCGGACAGGCCGACACCCAGCGGGTCGGGGCCGTCGTCGAGGGCGAGCAGGGAGAGCACCCCGGCGGGGGCCTCCCGGCCGGCGTGGTCGGTGCCGGTGACGGTGACCACCTCGGCGCCCCGGGCGGCCAACCCGTCGGCGAGCGTACGCAGCCGCTCGTCGTCGGCCAGCGCCGCCGGGGCGACCACCCACCACACGCCGGTGAGCTGCCCGCCGGTGGGCACCTCGGCAGGCCGCCACACCACCCGGTAGCGCCAGCCGTCCACGGTGGCGACGTCGCGCTGCCGGGACCGCCACGACGTCAGGCCGGGCAGCACCTCCCCGACGAGTGCGGTGTCCACGCCGAGACCGTCGGCGAGCAGGTCGACGTCGGCGCGTTCCACGGCATCCCAGAACCCGGCGTCGGTGCCGCCGGAGGCCGGGGCGGCGACGGTCGGCGCGATCCAGTAACGCTGGTGTTGGAAGGCGTAGGTGGGCAGGTCCGCCCGGCGGGTGCCGGGCAGGGCGGCGGCCCAGTCCACGTCGACGCCCCGGACGTGCAGCTCGGCCAGGGAGGTGAGCAGCCGGTCCAGGCCGCCGTCGTCACGGCGCAGGGTGCCGGTGACCACCGTCGGCCGGTCCGCCGACTCCAGCGTCTCCTGCATCCCCATGCCGAGCACCGGGTGCGGGCTGACCTCCACGAACCCGGTCCAGCCCTGCCCGGCGAGAGAGCGGATCGCCGGGTCGAACCGGACCGTGTTGCGGAGGTTCTCGTACCAGTAGCGGGCGTCGAGGGTGGCGGTGTCCACCCAGTCGCCGGTGACGGTGGAGAGCATCCGGATCGTCCCGGTCTTCGGGTTGATCGGGGCCAGGTCCTCCAGCAGCCGGTGTTCCAGCAGCTCCACCTGCGCGGAGTGCGAGGCGTAGTCGACGGCGACCTGCTTGACCCGGACCCCCTCCTCGGTGAGCTCGGCGATGAGTTCCCGCAGCGCCTCCGGGGTGCCGGAGACCACCACCGAACCGGCGCCGTTGACCACGGCGAGGGAGATGTCGCCCGCCCACCGGGCGATCCGCTCCTGTGCCCGGTCGGCGGGCAGCCCGACCGAGACCATGCCGCCCCGGCCGGCCAGCTTCTCGCCGATGGCCCGGCTGCGCAGGGTCACCACCCGCGCCCCGTCGGCCAGGGAGAGTCCGCCGGCCACGCAGGCGGCGGCGATCTCACCCTGCGAGTGGCCGACCACCGCGTCGGGTTCCACGCCGTAGCTGCGCCAGGTGGCGGCGAGGGAGACCATCATCGCCCACAGGGCGGGCTGGACCACGTCCACCCACTCCAGGGAGGGCGCGCCGGGCACCCCCCGGACCACGTCGAGCAGGTCCCAGTCGACGTACGCGCGCAGCTCGGTGGCGCAGCGGCCCATCTGCTCGGCGAACACCGGCGAGGAGTCCAGCAACGCGGCGGCCATGCCGACCCACTGGGCGCCCTGGCCGGGGAAGACGAAGACGACCCGGCCGGTGGCGTCGGCGGTGCCGGTGACCGCGTTCGGCGCGGGCTGACCGGCGGCGACCGGGGCGAGCCCAGCCCGCAACTGCGGCAGGTCCGCACCGAGCACCACGGCCCGGTGCGCGAGCCGGGCCCGGCCGGCCAGCGTACGACCCACCGCGGCGGGCTCGGCCGGCGCGGCGTCCAGGTGGGACAGCAGCCGTTCGGCCTGGGCGCGCAGCGCCTGGTCGGTGTACCCGGAGACCACCCACGGCAGCACGGGCGGAGTGGCCGGCTGTGCTTCCTCGTCGGCCGGGGGCACCTCTTCCAGCACGACGTGCGCGTTGGTGCCGCTGATGCCGAAGGAGGAGACCGCGCAGCGGCGGGCCCGGCCGGTCTGCGGCCAGTCCAGCGGCTCGGTGAGCAGCCGTACCGTGCCGGGCGACCAGTCGATCTCGCTGCTGGGCTCGTCGACGTGCAGGGTGCGGGGCAGCAGCCCGTGCCGCATCGCCTGCACCATCTTGATCACCCCGCCGACCCCGGCGGCGGCCTGCGAGTGGCCGATGTTGGACTTCAGCGAGCCGAGCCAGAGCGGCCGTTCGGCGGGCCGGTCCCGGCCGTACGTGGCGAACAACGCCTGCGCCTCGATCGGGTCGCCGAGCCGGGTGCCGGTGCCGTGCGCCTCGACCGCGTCGATCTCCTGGGCGGCAAGGCGGGCGTTGGCCAGCGCGGCCCGGATGACCCGGCGCTGGGAGGGCCCGTTGGGAGCGGTAAGGCCGTTGGACGCGCCGTCCTGGTTGATCGCGGAGCCGCGCACGACGGCGAGCACCGGGTGCCCGTTGCGGCGGGCGTCGGAGAGCCGTTCCAGCACCAGCACGCCCGCGCCCTCGGCCCAGCCGGTGCCGTCGGCGGTGTCGGCGAACGCCTTGCACCGGCCGTCGAAGGACAGCGCCCGCTGCCGGGAGAACTCGACGAACGCGTCGGGGGTGCCGATCACGGTGACCCCACCGGCGACGGCGAGCGACGACTCCCCGGAGCGCAGCGACTGACAGGCCCAGTGCAGGGCGACCAGCGACGACGAGCAGCCGGTGTCGACGGTGACCGCCGGCCCCTCCATCCCGAGGGTGTAGGACAGCCGGCCGGAGACGATGCTGCCGGCACCCCAGCTGTTCGGGTAGTCGTGGTAGACGACGCCGGTGAACACGGCGGTGGGGCTGCCCTTGAGCGACAGCGGGTCGATACCGGCCCGCTCGAACGCCTCCCAGGACGTCTCCAGGAACAGCCGCTGCTGCGGGTCCATCTCGGCGGCCTCGCGGGGCGAGATGCCGAAGAAGGTGGGGTCGAAGTCGGCGGCGTCGTAGAGGAAGCCGCCCTCGCGGGTGTAGCTGGTGCCGGGGTGGTCCGGGTCCGGGTCGTAGAGCCCGTCGAGGTCCCAGCCCCGGTCGGTGGGCATGCCGGAGATGGCGTCGGTGCCGGCCACGACGAGGTCCCACAGGGCCTCGGGCGAGTCGATCCCGCCGGGGTAGCGGCAGCCCATGCCGACGATGGCGATCGGTTCGGCGGCACGCTCCTCGATGTCGCGGAGCCGCTCGCTGGTCTCGTGCAGGTCGGCCGTGACCCGCCGCAGGTAGTCACGAAGCTTCTGTTCGTTGGACATCAGGAACCCATTCCCGGACGGCGCCGACGGAGCGGACGGATCATGAGGTGCCGAACTTGCTGTCGATGAAGTCGAAGAGGTCGTCGTCGGAGGCCGTGTCGAGCTCCTCGGTGACGCTGGCGACCTCGGCCGGACGTTGACCGGCGGTCCACGCCGCGAGCATGGTGCGCAGCCGCTCCCCCACCCCGGCGCGGGTGCTCTCGTCGAGAGCGGCGACCGCGTCGGCGTCCAGGGTGGACAGCGCGGCCTGGAGCCGGTCGAGGTCGTCGAGCAGGGTGACGCCCCCGGCGTCGGCGGGCACCAGCTCGGTGAGCAGTTGCTGGGCCAGCTCGGTCGGGGTCGGGTAGTCGAAGACCAGCGTGGCGGGCAACCGCAGCGCGGTCTCGGTGGCGAGCCGGTTGCGCAGCTCGACGGCGGTCAGCGAGTCGAAGCCGGCTTCCTTGAACGCCCGCTCCGGGTCGACGTCCGCGCCGGAGGCGTACCCGAGGACGGCGGCGACCTGGTCGCGGACCAGTGCCAGGACGGTGTCCAGGCGGTCCGGTGAGGGCATGGCGACGAGCCGGCCGGCGAGGTCGGCGTTAACGGCGACCGGGGCGGCCGTTTCGGTCTCGGGTTGGGCGTCGGGCAGCGCGGCGAGCAGCGGCCGGGGCCGGGACAGGGTGTAGATGGGGGTGAACCGGGTCCAGTCGATGTCGGCGACGACGAGGTGGCTCTCGTCGTGGTCGAGGGCCTCCCGCAGCGCCCGGACGGCGAGCCGGGGTTCCATCGGCGGGGTGCCCTGCCGGCGCAGGTGCGCGGTGGCCTCCCCGTCGGCCATCCCGCCGCCGGCCCAACTGCCCCAGGCGACCGAGGTGGCGACCGCCCCCCGGCTGCGCCTCCGGTGCGCCAGCGCGTCGAGGTACGCGTTCGCCGTCGCGTACCCGGCCTGCCCGGCGCTGCCCCACACCGCGGCACCCGAGGAGAACACCACGAACGCGTCCAACGGCCGGTCGGCCAGCAGTTCGTCGAGGTGCACCGCGCCGAGCACCTTCGCCCGGCACACCTCGGCGAACTCGGCCACGCTGGTCTCCGGGAGCGACTTCTCCTGGTGCAGCACCCCGGCAGCGTGGAACACGGCGGTCAGCCCGTCGCCGAGGTCGGCCAGGAGCGCGGCAACCGACTCCCGGTCCGCCACGTCACACGCCACCACCTCGACACCCGGATGCCGGGCCATCAACTCGGCCGCGCCCGGGGCCGCCGCGCCCCGCCGGCTCGCCAGCACCACCCGCCGCGCACCCTGACCGACCAGCCATGCGGTCAGGTGCCCGCCGATGCCACCGGTGCCGCCGGTGACCAGCACCGTGCCGGTGGGCGTGTAGCGCCGTTCGGGGTTGCCGGCGGCCGGCCAGCGGACCAGCCGCCGGGCCAGCACCCCGGCGGTACGGACGGCCACCTGGTCCTCCGCACCGGCGGCGAGGACGTCGGCGAGCCGCGCGACGTGTTCGTCGGTCCAGCCGGTGGGCAGGTCGACCAGGCCACCCCAGGAGTGCGGGTACTCCAGGGACAGCACGGTGCCGAGCCCCCACAGCGCGCCCTGCGCGGGGTGCGGCAGGTCCTCGAACCGGTCGACGGCGACACCACCTGCGGTGAGGCACCACACCCGGCCGGCGAAGTCGGTGGCGGTGAGCGCCTGGATCAGCGCAACGGTGTCGGTGACGCCGACGGACAGGCCGGCGTCGGTGGCGTCCGGGGTGTCGTCGAGGGCGAGCAGGGACACCACGCCGGCGGGGGTGTCCCCGGCGGGCAGGTCGGTGCCGGTGACGGTGACGACGTCGGCGCCCCGGGCGGCCAGTCCGGCGGCGAGGGCGGACACCCGGGCGTCGCCGGTCGACGCGGCCGGTACGACGAGCCACCAGGTGCCGGTGAGTTCGCCGCCGTCGGGCAGTTCGGTGGAGCGCCACACCACCCGGTAGCGCCAGTCGTCCACGGTGGCCGCGTCCCGTTGCCGGGCCCGCCAGGCGGCGAGGCCGGGCAGCACCTCGGTGACGACGCCCGGGGCGACACCGAGTCCGTCGGCGAGCACGTCGGTGTCGCCCCGGTCGACGGCGTCCCAGAACCCGCCGTCGGCCTCGCCGGTGCCGGTGGTGGCCTCGGGCTCGATCCAGTACCGCTGGTGCTGGAAGGCGTAGGTGGGCAGTTCCACCGGCCGCCCGCCCGGGTTGATCACGGCCCAGTCGAGGTCGACGCCGGTGGTCCACGCCTGCGCCATCCCGGTCGCGTACGCCGTGACCTGTTCCCGGTCCCGGCGCTGCAACGCAATCGCCGCAGCATCCTCGACGCAGTCGGCGACCATCGCGGTGAGCACACTGTCCGGCCCGATCTCGATGAACCGGGTGACCCCACGCGCGGCGAGAGCAGCGACCGCCTCGGCGAACCGCACGGTCCCCCGCACCTGACCCTGCCAGTAGTCGACCGAGCCGAGTTCGGCGTCGCCGGCCAGGTCACCGGTCACGGTCGACACCAACGGGATACCCGCCGGGTTCGCGGTCACCCCGTCGACGACCCGCCCGTACCCGGCCAGCATCGGGTCCATCAGGTGCGAGTGGAACGCATGCGACACCCGAAGGCGACGCGTCTTCACCTCAAGACGGGACTCCAGCGCCGCGATCTGCTCTTCGGAGCCGGACACGACGACCGCCCGGGGACCGTTCACCGCCGCCACGTCGACATCGCCCAGATCCAGCCCATCGAGCGGCGCGGCGATCGCCAGCATCGCCCCACCCGCCGGAAGCGCCTGCATCAACCCACCCCGCGCGGCCACCACCCGGCACGCGTCCTCCAGCGACCACACCCCGGCCACGTGCGCGGCGGCCAACTCACCGATCGAATGACCCGCAACGAAATCCGGCTTGAGACCCCACGACTCGGCGATCCGGAACAACGCCACCTCGACCGCGAACAACGCCGGCTGCGTCCATCCCGTCTGATCCAGAACACCATCCGGATCGGCGAACATCACCTCCCGCAGATCACCGTCCAGCAACGGCGCGAAGGCGGCACACACCTCGTCCAACGCCTGCGCGAACACCGGGAACGCTTCCGCCAGCTCACGACCCATACCGACCCGCTGCGCACCCTGACCCGTGAACAACACCGCCGTACGACCGCTGGTGATCCGACCCGACAGGCCGGTGCCCGTGGCCAAGGCTTCGAGGCCGGCGGCCAGGTCGGCGGCCGAACCGCCGACGGCGACCGCCCGGTGGTCCAGGGCCGCCCGACCGGCGGCCAGCGAATACCCGACGTCGACCGGTCGCTCATCGGTGAGGAAGTCACGCAGGCGGCCGGCCTGTGCGGCCAGCGCACCGGCCGACCGGGCGGACAGCGGCCAGAGCGCCACCGGCGGCTCGGGGGTCGCGGCCGGCGCGGCGGGCTCGACCGGCGGGGCCTCCTCCACGATCACGTGGGCGTTGGTGCCGCTGATGCCGAACGACGACACCCCGGCGCGACGCGGGCGGTCCCCGGCCGGCCAGTCGACCGGCTCGGTGAGCAGCCGCACGTCCCCGGCCGCCCAGTCGACCTGCCGCGACGGCGTCTCGGCGTGCAGCGTGCGCGGCAGGGTGCCGTGCCGCAGCGCCATCACCATCTTGATCACCCCGGCCATGCCGGCGGCGGCCTGGGCGTGACCCATGTTGGACTTGATCGAGCCGAGCCACAGGGGGCGGTCCCGGTCCCGGCCGTACGTGGCGAGCAGCGCCTGCGCCTCGATCGGGTCACCGAGGGTAGTGCCGGTGCCGTGCGCCTCGACGGCGTCGACCGCGTCGGGAGTGATCCGGGCGTTGGCCAGCGCCGCCCGGATCACCCGCTGCTGGGCCGGCCCGTTCGGCGCGGTCAGCCCGTTCGACGCGCCGTCCTGGTTGACGGCGGAACCCCGGATCAGCCCGTAGACGCGGTGCCCGTTGCGCTGCGCGTCGGAGAGCCGTTCCAGCATCAGCACCCCGACGCCCTCGGCCCAGCCGGTGCCGTCGGCGTCGTCGGAGAACGACTTGCACCGGCCGTCCGGGGCGAGCCCCCGCTGCCGGCTGAACGCCACGAACGGGGTGGGGTTCGACATCACCAGCACGCCGCCGGCGATGGCGGTGGCGCACTCCCCGGCCCGCAGCGCCTGACTGGCGAGGTGCAGCGCGACCAGCGACGAGGAACACGCCGTGTCGACGGTCATCGACGGCCCCTCGAACCCGAACGCGTACGACACCCGGCCGGAGATCACCGACGCGGAACTGCCGGTGCTCAGGTACGCCTCCGACTCGGCGGGGGCGAGACCGAGCAGGTCGCCGTAGTCCTGGGCGCCGGAGCCGACGAACACCCCGACGGGGCTGCCGCGCAGTGCCTCCGGGTCCATCCCGGCCCGCTCGCACGCCTCCCAGGTGACCTCCAGCATCAGCCGCTGCTGCGGGTCCATGGCGATCGCCTCACGGGGCGAGATGCCGAAGAACTCGGCGTCGAACGCGCCCGCCTCGTAGACGAAGCCGCCGGAGCGGACGTAGCTGGTGCCCGGCTGGTCCGGGTCGGCGTCGAAGAGCGCGTCGGAGTTCCAGCCCCGGTCGACGGGGAACGGGCTGATCGCGTCGGTGCCGCTGTCGACGAGCCGCCACAGGTCCTCCGGGGACCGGACGCCGCCGGGGTAGCGGCAGCTCATTCCGATGATGGCGATCGGCTCGTCGGGGTCGGAGCCGCCGACGCCGGACGTGACGGTGGCCGGGGCGGCGGTGCCGACGAGTTCGTCGTACAGGTGGCGGGCCAGCACGGCCGGGGTGGGGTGGTCGTAGACCATGGTGGCCGGCAGGCGCAGGCCGACGGCCGCACCGAGGGCGTTGCGCAGCTCCACGGCGGTCAGCGAGTCGAACCCGAGTTCCCGGAACGGCCGCTGCACGTCCACGGTGGTCGTCGCGTCGTACCCGAGGACGGCGGCGACCTGGGCACGCACCGTGTCCAGCAGGTACGGCAGCCGCTCGGCGTCGGGCAGCCCGGCCAGCACGGAGGTGTCGGTGGACGCGGCCGGGGCGGCGACGGCCGGGCTCTGCTGGGCCTCGGGGAGGGCGGCGAGCAGCGGCCGGGGCCGGGCCAGGGTGTAGATCGGGGTGAACCGGGCCCAGTCGATGTCGGTGACCACGAGGTGGCTCTCGTCGTGGTCGAGAACCTGCTGCAGCGTGCCGAGGGCGAGGCGCGGTTCCATCGGCGGGGTGCCCTGCCGTAGGAGGTGTTCGGTGGCCTGCTCGTCGACCATGCCGCCGCCGCCCCAGGTGCCCCAGGCGACCGAGGTGGCGGTCCGGCCCCGGCGGCGGCGCTGGTGGGCGAGTGCGTCGAGCCAGGCGTTGCCGGTGCCGTAGGCGGCCTGCCCGGCGCTGCCCCAGACGGCCGCGCCGGAGGCGAACAGCACGAACGCGTCCAGCGGCCGGTCGCCGAGTAGCGCGTCGAGGTGGGTCGCGCCGAGCACCTTGGCCCGGCACACGGCGGCGAAGTCGTCGAGGTCGGTATCGCCCAGCGGGGCCGGGTCGTAGAGCACCCCGGCGGCGTGGAAGACGGCGGTCAGGTCGTCGCCGATCCCGTCGAGCAGCGCGGCGACCGCGTCCCGGTCGGCCACGTCGCAGGCGACGACCTGCACGCCGGGCAGCCTGGCGGCCAGGTCGGCGGCCCCGGGGGCGGCGGGGCCACGCCGGCTGGCCAGCACCACCCGCTCGGCCCCCTGGTCGAGGAGCCATTCGGTGAGGTGCGCGCCGATACCGCCGGTGCCGCCGGTGACCAGCACCGTGCCGGTGGGCCGGAACCGCCGGTCGGGGCTGCCGGCGACGGGCCAGCGCACCATCCGCCGGGCCAGCACCCCGGCGGTACGCACGGCCACCTGGTCCTCGCCGCCGTCGGCGAGCACGTCGACGAGCCGGTCGAGGGTGTCGGGCGTCCAGTCGGCGGGCAGGTCGACCAGGCCGCCCCACCAGCCGGGGTAGTCGAGCGAGAGGACGGTACCGAGCCCCCAGAGGCCGGCCTGTGCGGCGTGCGGCAGGTCCTCGTACCGGTCGACGGCGACGCCGCCGGTGGTGAGGCACCAGAGCCGGCCGGTGACGTCGGCGGCGGCGAGGGCCTGCACGAGTCGTACGGTGGCGGTGACCCCGGCGGACAGCCCGGCGTCGTACGGGTCGGGGGTGTCGTCGAGGCCGAGCAGCGAGACGACCCCGGTGGGGGTGCCCCGGCCGGCGAGCGGGTCGGTGCCGGTGAGCCGGGTGACGGTGGCGCCCCGGGTGGTGAGCGCGTCGGCCACGGCGGTGACCCGGGGGTCGTCGGTGAGCGTGTCCGGGGTGACGAGCCACCAGTCGCCGGTGAGTTCCGGCCCGGTGGGCAGGTCGGCGGCCCGCCACACGACGCGGTAGCGCCAGTTGTCGGTGACGGTGGCCGGTGCGGCGGTGGGGGCGGCCAGCCAGTACCGCTGCCGGGCGAAGGCGTAGCTGGGCAGCTCGACCTGCCGCGCTCCCGGGTGCACGGCCGTCCAGTCGAGGTCGACGCCGGTGGTCCACGCCTGCGCCATCCCGGTCGCGTACGCCGTGACCTGTTCCCGGTCCCGGCGCTGCAACGCAATCGTCACCGCGTCGTCGACGCTGTCGGCGACCATCGCGGTGAGCACACTGTCCGGCCCGATCTCGATGAACCGGGTCACGCCTCGCGCCGCCAGCGTGGCCACGGCATCGGCGAACCGGACGGTCCCCCGCACCTGACCCTGCCAGTAGTCGACCGACCCCAACTCGTCGTCGCTGGCGAGATCACCGGTCGCGGTCGACACCAACGGGATGCCCGCCGGGTTCGCGGTCACCCCGTCGACGACCTGCCCGTACCCGGTGAGCATCGAGTCCATCAGGTGCGAGTGGAACGCATGCGACACCCGCAGCCTGCGGGTCTTCACCTCAAGGGAGGCTTCCAGCGCGGCAACCTGCTCCTCCGTGCCGGACACGACCACCGCCCGGGGACCGTTGACCGCCGCCACGTCGATGTCACCGAGATCCAGCTCGGCCAGCGGGGCGGCGATCGCCAGCATCGCCCCACCCGCCGGAAGGGCCTGCATCAGACCACCCCGCGCGGCAACGACCCGGCACGCGTCCTCCAACGACCACACACCAGCCACATGCGCCGCAGCCAACTCACCGATCGAATGACCCGCAACGAAATCCGGCTTCAAACCCCACGACTCCGCCAACCGGAACAGAGCCACCTCTACCGCGAACAACGCCGGCTGCGTCCACCCCGTCTGATCCAGGACACCATCCGGATCGGCGAACATCACCTCCCGCAGATCACCCTCCAACAACGGCCCGAACGCCGCACACACCTCATCCAGAGCAGCCGCGAACACCGGGAAGGCTTCCGCCAGCTCACGACCCATACCGACCCGCTGCGCACCCTGACCGGTGAACAACACCGCCGTACGACCGGTGGTGATCCGACCCGACACACCGGTGCCCGTGGTCAGGGCGTCGAGGCCGGCGGACAGCTCGGCGGTCTCCCGGCCGACCGCCACCCCCCGGAACTCCAACCCGGCCCGACCCGCGCCCAGCGAGAACCCG
This sequence comes from Micromonospora sp. S-DT3-3-22, assembly GCF_015354745.1. Lineage (NCBI taxonomy): Bacteria > Bacillati > Actinomycetota > Actinomycetes > Micromonosporales > Micromonosporaceae > Micromonospora > Micromonospora sp. S-DT3-3-22. Next base: position 122,016 of record NZ_JACGMO010000001.1, on the reverse strand, counting down.
ACGTCCACCGGACGCTCGTCGGTGTCGGCGGCGAACCCGGCGATCCGGGCGGCCTGGCGGGCCATCCCCTCGGGGGAACGCCCCGACACCGGCCAGAGGACGACCGGCGGGGTCGGCCCCGGCGTGCCGGCCCCGGCGGGCGGGGCCTGCTCGACGATGAGGTGCACGTTGGTGCCGCTGATGCCGAACGACGACACGCCCGCCCGGCGGGGCCGGTCCACCGCCGGCCAGTCGATCGCCTCGGTCAGCAGCCGCACGTCCCCGGCCGCCCAGTCGACCTGCCGCGACGGCGTCTCGGCGTGCAGCGTGCGCGGCAGCGTCCCGTGCCGTATCGCCATCACCATCTTGATCACGCTGGCTACCCCGGCGGCGGCCTGGGCGTGCCCGATGTTGGACTTGATCGAGCCGAGGAAGAGCGGCGTCTCCCGGTCCCGCCCGTAGGTGGCGAGCACGGCCTGCGCCTCGATCGGGTCACCGAGGGTGGTGCCGGTGCCGTGCGCCTCGACCACGTCCACGTCGGCGACGGAGAGCCGGGCGTTGGCCAGCGCCGCCCGGATCACCCGCTGCTGGGCCGGCCCGTTCGGCGCGGTCAGCCCGTTCGACGCGCCGTCCTGGTTGACGGCGGAACCCCGGATCAGCCCGTAGATCCGGTGCCCGTTGCGCTGCGCGTCGGAGAGCCGCTCCAGCACCAGCACCCCGACACCCTCGGACCAGGCCGCGCCGTCCGCGCCGTCACCGAAGGAGCGGCACCGGCCGTCCGGGGACAGGGCACGTTGCCTGCTGAACTCGACGAAGAGCTGCGGGGTGGCCATCACGGCGACCCCGCCGGCCAGGGCCAGCCCGCACTCTTCCTTGCGCAGCGACTGGCAGGCCAGGTGCATCGCCACCGACGACGACGAGCAGGCGGTGTCGACGGTGATCGCCGGCCCCTCCAGGCCCAGGTTGTAGGCGACCCGGCCGGAGACGAGGCTGCCGGAGGTGGTGCTGTCGACGTAGTCGTGGTGCATCACGCCGACGAACACGCCGGTGGCGCTGCCCTTGAGGGCGACCGGGTCGATGCCGCCGTGCTCGAACGCCTCCCAGGACGCCTCCAGCAGCAGCCGCTGCTGCGGGTCCGTCTCGACCGCCTCGCGGGGGCTCATCCCGAAGAACCCGGGGTCGAAGTCGGCGGCGTCGTAGAGGAAACCACCGTGCCGGGTGTAGCTCTTGCCGGGCTTGCCGGGTTCCGGATCGTAGATGCCGTCGACGTCCCAGCCCCGGTCGGTGGGGAAGCCGGAGATGGCGTCGGTGCCGTCGGCGACGAGCCGCCACAGGTCCTCCGGCGACCGGACCCCGCCGGGGTAGCGGCAGCCCATGCCGACGATCGCGATCGGCTCCTGGTCCCGGCCCTCCACCTCACGCAGCCGCCGGTTGGCCTGTTGCAGTTCGGCGGTGGCGCGCTTGAGGAAGGTCCGGAGCTTGTCGTCGTTCGCCATCGTTCACACCAATCTTTCCCGCGCCGGAGGTTCGTCGGAGACTGCCGTCAGGAGATGCCGAGCTCGTTCTCCAGCACGTCGAACAGTTCCTCGTCGGTGGCGGACTCGTAGTCGTGCGGGGTGTCGTCGTCGGGGCGGCCGGTGCGGTCCTGCCAGCCGCGCAGCACCGCCTCCAGCCGGGCGGTCAGCCGGGCGTGTTCCTCACCGGGCACCTCGGCCAGGGCCTTCTCCAGCCGGTCGAGGTCGGCGAGCACCGCACCGGCCGGGTCGGCGTCGGGCACCACCAGGTCGGCCTTGAGCGCGCGGGCCAGGGCGGTGGGTTCGGGGTGGTCGAAGACGAGCGTGGCGGGCAGCCGCAGCCCGGTGACGGTGCTGAGCACGTTGCGGAACTCGACGGCGGCGAGGGAGTCGAACCCGAGGTCCTTGAACGCGCGGCCGGGTTCCACCGACGCCGGGCCGGGGAAGCCCAGCACGGCGGCGGCGTGCGTGCGGACCAGGTCGAGCAGCAGGGTGTCCCGGTCGGCGTCGGAGAGCCCGGCGAGGCGCTGCGCCAGCGGCGGGCCGTCGACGGCCGCACCCGCACCGGCGGCGGTCGGGCGGGCGGGGGTACGGACCAGACCGCGCAGCACGGCGGGCAGCGCGTCGGTGCGCCGCCGCAACGCGTCCAGGTCCAGGCGCACCGGTAGGGTCGTGGCCCGCCCGGCGGCGACGGCCGCGTCGAACAACGCCAGCCCCTCGTCGGTACTCATCGCGGGCATTCCGAGCCGGCGCATCCGGTGCAGGTCGGCGTCGTCGAGGTGACCGCCCATCCCGGTGCCGGTGGCCCAGAGGCCGTAGGCCAGCGAGGTGGCGGGCAGCCCGTCGGCGCGGCGGCGTTGGGCGAGCGCGTCGAGGAAGAGGTTCGCGGCGGCGTAGTTGCCCTGCCCGGCCCCGGCCACCCAGCCCGCCGACGAGGAGAACAGCACGAAGGCGGTCAGGTCGTGGTCGCGGGTGAGGTCGTGCAGGTGCCAGGCGGCGTCCACCTTGGGCCGCAGCACCCGGTGCAGTTGCTCGGGGGTGAGGGCGTCGACCAGCGCGTTCTCGGCGGTGCCGGCGGCGTGCACCACCGCGCCGACCCGGTGGTCGGCGAGCAGGGCGGCGACCGCGTCCCGGTCGGCGACGTCGCAGGCGGCGACCGTCACGTCCGCGCCGACGGCGGTGAGGTCCGCGACCAGGTCCGCCGCGCCGGGGGTGGCGGCGCCGCTGCGCCCGGTCAGCAGCAGCCGGCGTACGCCGTGTCGGGTGACCAGGTGCCGGGCGACGAGGCTGCCCAGCCCGCCGAGCCCACCGGTGATCAGGACGGTGCGGTCGGTGGGCCAGCCACCGTCGGCGGGCGCGTCGACGGTCACCCGGGCCAGCCGTGGCACCAGCAGCCTGCCGCCGCGGACGGCCACCTCGGGTTCGCCGGTGGCCAGTGCCGCCGCCAGGTGACCGGTGCCGCTGTCGTCGCTGTCGACCAGGACGAACCGGCCCGGGTGTTCGGCCTCGGCCGCCCGGACCAGCCCCCACAGGGCCGCTGCGGCGGGGTCGACCGGGGTGTCGCCGGCACCGACGGCGGTGCGGGTGAGCAGGACCAGCGTGCTGTGGGCGCACCCCGGGTGGGTGAGCCAGCGGCGCAGCAGCCCCAGCAGGCGGGCGGTCGCCTCGTGTACGGCGGCCGGCGGGGTGCCGGGCGGGTCGAGGGTGACCACGACGGTGTCGGGCACCTCCTCGGGCAGCTCCGCGTCGACGTCGAGCAGGGTCCAGCCGTCGGTGGGGGCGTCCGGGGCGGAGACCGGCTGCCAGTCCACCTCGTACAGGTGGCGGTGCTGGCTGCGGGCGGCGGCGTCGAGCGCGTCGGCGGCGACCGGGCGGACGACCAACTGGTCGATGGTCGCGACCGGGTTGCCGTGGCCGTCGGCGACGGTGACGGCCAGCTTGTCGCCGGTGGCCGGGGAGATCCGGATGCGCAGGGCGGCGGCGTGTGCGGCGTGCAGGGTGACCCCACGCCAGGAGAACGGCAGCGGGGTGTCGCCCGCGCCCTCGTCGACCAGGTTGGCGTGCAGGGCGGCGTCGAGCAGCGCCGGGTGCAGCAGGAACCGGGACGCGTCGGCGGCGGCCACCTCCGGCAGCGCCGCCTCGGCCCAGACCTCGGCGGCGTCGCCGTCGCCACGCCGCCACACCGCGCGCAGCCCCTGGAACACCGGCCCGTAGCCGTAGCCGTGGTCGCGCAGCCGGTCGTAGAGGCCGTCGAGGTCGACGGCTTCGGCACCGGCGGGCGGCCACTCGGTGAGGTCGGCGGCGGCCGGGTCGGCCCCCGCCTGCCGGACCAGGACCCCCTCGGCGTGCGGGGTCCAGTCGGTGTCGTCGGCCGCGTCGTCGGCCCGGCTCCAGATGCCGAGCGTACGTGCGCCGCTCTCGTCGGCGGCGTCGACGGTCACCCGCAGGGCCAGGCCGCCGTCGGCCGGCAGCACCAGCGGCGCGCTGATGGTCAACTCGTCGAGCACGGGACAGCCGACCTGGTCGCCCGCGCGCAGGGCGAGTTCGACCAGTCCGGTGCCGGGGACGAGGACGGTGTCGAACACCGCGTGGTCGGCGAGCCACGGCTGGGCGGTGCGGGAGAGCCGGCCGGTGAGCACCACGCCACCGCTGCCGGGCAGGTCGACGACCGCACCGAGCATCGGGTGTCCGGCGGGTAGCTGGCCGAGTCCGGTGGTGTCACCGACCCCGGGAGGCACGTCGAGCCAGTACCGCCGGTGCTGGAAGGCGTAGGTGGGCAGGTCGACCTGCCGGCCGCCCGGGTTGACGGCCGCCCAGTCGAGCGTGATCCCGCTGATCCACGCCTGCGCCATCCCGGCCGCGTACGCCTGCACCTGGCCGTCGTCGTGCGGCTGCGCCGTACCTGTCTGTTCGCGCTTGCGTCGCTGGAGGGCGATGGCGGTGGCGTCCTCCACGCAGTCGGCCACCATCGCGGTCAGCACACTGTCCGGCCCGATCTCCACGAACCGGGTCACACCCCGCGCCGCGAGAGCGGCCACCGCGTCGGCGAACCACACCGTGCCCCGCACCTGACCCTGCCAGTACCCGACCGAACCGAGCTCGTCATCGCCGACCAGGTCACCGGTCGCAGTCGACACCAACGGGATACCCGCCGGGTTCGCGGTCACCCCGTCGACGACCCGCCCGTAGCCGGCCAGCATCGGGTCCATCAGATGCGAGTGGAACGCATGCGACACCCGCAGCCTGCGCGTCTTCACCTCAAGACGGCACTCCAGCGCGGCAATCTGCTCCTCCGTGCCGGACACCACCACCGCCCGGGGACCGTTCACCGCCGCCACGTCCACGTCGCCCAGGTCCAGCTCATCGAGAGGCGCGGCGATGGCCAACATCGCCCCACCCGCCGGAAGCGCCTGCATCAGACCACCCCGCGCCGCCACCACCCGGCACGCGTCCTCCAACGACCACACCCCGGCCACGTGCGCCGCAGCCAACTCACCGATCGAATGACCGGCAACGAAGTCCGGCTTCAGACCCCACGACTCCGCCAACCGGAACAGGGCCACCTCTACCGCGAACAACGCCGGCTGCGTCCACCCCGTCTGATCCAGGACACCATCCGGATCGGCGAACATCACCTCCCGCAGATCACCCTCCAACAACGGCCCGAACGCCGCACACACCTCGTCGAGGGCGGCAGCGAACACCGGGAACGCCGCCGCCAACTCACGACCCATCCCGACCCGCTGCGCACCCTGACCCGTGAACAACACCGCCGTACGCCCCGCGACCGTCCGACCCGACAGGCCACCACCGGCAGCCAGGGCCTCCAGGCCCGCAGACAGCTCGGCGGTCTCCCGGCCGACCGCCACGCCGCGGAACTCCAACCCGGCCCGGCCGACGCCCAGCGAGAACCCGACGTCCACCGGACGCTCGTCGGTCAGGAAGGCGCCCAGCCGGGTCGCCTGTCCGGCCAGCGCGTCCGCCGACCGGGCCGACAGTGGCCAGAGCAGCACCGACGGCTCGATGGCGGGCGTCGGTGCGGTGCCGTCGTCCGGCTCGACGGCCTCGACCGGTGGGGCCTGCTCCAGCACCACGTGGGCGTTGGTGCCGCTGAGCCCGAACGAGGACACGGCCGCCCGGCGGGGTCGCCCGGTCTCCGGCCAGGCGACCGGGTCGGTGAGCAACCGGACGTCGCCGGCCGTCCAGTCGACGTGGGGGGTGGGCCGGTCGATGTGCAGGGTGCGGGGCAGCATGCCGTGCTGCATCGCCAACACCATCTTGATCACTCCGGCGGCCCCGGCCGCAGCCTGGGTGTGCCCGATGTTCGACTTCACCGAGCCCAGCCAGAGCGGCTGCGCCCGGTCCCGGCCATAGGTGGCGAGGATCGCCTGCGCCTCGATCGGGTCACCGAGCCGGGTGCCGGTGCCGTGCGCCTCGACGACGTCCACCTGGTCGGCGGTGAGCCGCGCATTGGCCAGGGCGTCGGCGATGACCCGGCGTTGCGACGGGCCGTTGGGGGCGGTGAGCCCGCTGCTCGCGCCGTCCTGATTGACCGCGCTGCCACGGACCACGGCCAGTACCCGGTGCCCGAGACGCTGGGCGTCGCTGAGCCGCTCGACCAGCAGCACCCCGACGCCCTCGGCCCAGCCGGTGCCGTCGGCGGCGGCGGCGAACGGCTTGCACCGGCCGTCGGCGGCCAGCCCCCGCTGCCGGCTGAAGTCGACGAAGGTCTCCGGGGTGGCCATCACCGTCACACCACCGGCCAACGCCATGGTGCACTCCTCGCGGCGCAGCGCCTGGATCGCCAGGTGCAGGGCGACCAGCGACGACGAGCAGGCGGTGTCCACGGTGATCGCCGGGCCTTCGAGACCCAGCACGTAGGCGACCCGGCCGGTGAAGATGCTGCCGGTGTTGCCGTTGCCGATGAAGCCCTCCAACTCGGCGGGGATCACCGGCAGCCGGCTCGAATAGTCGAGGTACATCAGCCCGGCGAACACCCCGGTACGGCTGCCACGCGCCGACGTCGGGTCGATGCCGGCCGATTCGAACGCCTCCCAGGACGCCTCCAGCAACAGCCGCTGCTGCGGGTCCATGGCGAGCGCCTCGCGGGGAGAAATGCCGAAGAATTCGGCATCGAAAAGTGCGGCGTCGGAAAGGAACCCACCAGTCCGCGCGTACGTCTTGCCGGCCTTGGAATCGTCGGGGTCGTAGATTTCCTCGACGTTCCAGCCCCGGTCGTCGGGGAAGTCGGAGACGGCGTCGGTCCCGTCGGCGAGGAGTTGCCACAGCGCCGAAGGACCATCCACACCACCCGGGAAGCGGCAGCTCATACCGACGATGGCGATCGGGTCGTACTCCCGCCGCTCGGCTTGGCGCAACTGCCGGCGGGCCTCACGCAGATCGGTGGTGGCCCGCTTCAGATACCCGAGAAGCTTCTCCTCGTTCTCCATCTACGTCTCCCGCCACTAGCCCCAGCCGGGCAGACCCGGGCCAATATCGGCACACGGGTCGGCGCGGCGGCAATTGTCGAAACAGAGAGCTTCTTCAGGCATTCTTGGTTGTTCGCGATGACCCTACGGCCGCCCGGCGCAGCTCTAACCCCCTACCGCCCCCAGAGCGCCCCCTAGCCCGCGACGCCGCTACCTCGACCCCTCGGGCGTCGCCGGTCGGGCACCCCGGTGGGGGCTGGGGTTGCGGGCCGGCCGGCTGACCGGGGCACGACGACGGACGGCCCCCCGGCGGGTGCCGGGGGGCCGTCCGTCGCGGTGCTACCGTCGGGCCGTGGTCAGAAGCGGGACCACTTCTGGCTGGCGACGCCGAGGCAGTCCCACAGGTGCAGCTTGCCGCCGTTGTTGGGGTTCTGGTCGCGGACGTCGACGCACCGGTTGGCGCTGAGGTTGACCAGGTCCCCGGCACCGTTGAGGGTGAACCGTTGGGCCGGGTTGCCGTTGCAGGTGACCAGGTTGACCTCGGTGCCGTTGGTGGTGCCGGCCCAGGCCGGGTCCATGCACTTGCCCATCGCGCGGACGGTGCCGTCGGTGGCGAAGGTCCACGCCTGGGCGGCGGTGGTGTTGCAGTCCCAGATCTGGAGTTTCGCGCCGTCGACCGGGTTGGCGCTGGGAATGTCGATGCACCGGCCGCTCTGCGCGCCGCGCAGCCGGGTGGTGCCGGGCTGCGGGTTGCCGCCGCCGGGCACGTAGCTGGAGACCCGGACGTAGTCCACGAGCATCTGCTGGGGGAACTGGGTGGAGCCGTCGGGGTATCCGGGCCAGTTGCCGCCCACCGCCACGTTGAGGATCATGAAGAACGGGTGGTCGTAGACCCAGCGGTTGCCGCCGAGCCGGGACGGGTCGACGCGGTGGTACTCGACGCCGTCGAGGTACCAGACGATCAGGTTGGGCTCCCAGTCCACCCGGTAGGTGTGGAAGCCGTCGGCGAGGGGTTGGCCGATGGTACGGCTGCCGGTGATGCCGCCCCCGCCGGAGTAGCCGGGGCCGTGCACGGTGCCGTAGACGGTGTTGGGTTCCCGGCCGATGTTCTCCATGATGTCGATCTCACCGGCGGCGGGCCAGCCGGCGCTGCCCATGTCGTTGCCGAGCATCCAGAACGCCGGCCAGATGCCCTGACCCCGGGGGATCTTGATCCGGGCCTCGAACCGGCCGTACGCCTGGGTGAAGGTGGCGGCGGTGAGCAGCCGCGCCGAGGTGTACTCGCACCGGCCGTAGTGGCACTGGTAGTTGGCCGGGTTCTCCTTGCGGGCGGTGATGACCAGGTTGCCCTGTCCGTCGTGGACGGCGTTGCTGGTGCTGTTGGTGTAGTACTGCCGTTCGTTGTTGCCCCAGCCGCCGCCGCCGATGTCGAAGCGCCATCGGTTCTGGTCGACGGGGGTGCCGGCGGCGGCGTTGAACTCGTCCTGCCAGGTGATGCCGCCGATGGCGGCCGAGGCGGGCTCGGCCTGGGCGGGCAGGACGAGGGCGGCGGCGAGGGTGACGAGGGCGACCGCCGCGCGGGCGAGGGATCGGGGCCGGGGGACGGCTCGGGCTCCGGGCACGGGAGGCTCCTTGGGGCGACATCGGGGGCGGGGAGCACGCCGGGGAGAGCGCTCTCCACGAAGGATGTCGATATCCGGCCTTTCTGTCAAGAATGTTGCCAGTTAGCTCGCCCTGCTCAGGGCTCCGCCGACCAGCCAGTAAGAGGAAGACTACGCTCTGTGATCAGGGTCGTTGCGCGCCAGCCGGCTCGGAGGTCTCCTGCGGGGCGCCCGGCCGGGACCGGCCAAAGGGCGGGGCGGGCGGGACGCGGTGCGGACCGCCCGCCGGCGCCCGGACCGATCAGCGGTGCAGCCCGCGCCAGGAGGGATTGCTGCCGCGCCAGGCGTCGGCCAGGATGACCGCCGCCGCCCGGCTCGGGCACTGCTGCACGCGGGAGCGACCCGACGCCCCGCCGATCTGCGCCTGGACCTCCCAGGCCTCCCCGTCGGTACGGATGTAGACGTCCCGCCGCCCGCGTGGGCTCGGGTCACCGTTCCACCAGTGCTCCTCGACCATCATTCACCGACCGTATAGCAACTCGGCCGTGGAACGTGAGTCACGAATTCGTCGAGGCCCGCCACCGCCACCGCCCGGTCATCCCTGCCGGGGCGTGAGCAGGTAGTCGTCGGCCTCCGCGCTCCAGGCCAAGGCGACCTCACCGGCAGTGGCGGCGGCCTTACCGAACTGGAGGAAACTGCGGTAGCCGAGCTTCTTCTCGCTGAATTCGGGGCGGGCCCGGCGGAGCTGGTTCTTGAGTCCGGAGAGCGCCACCGGGCCACCCGCCGCGGCCAGTTCCGCCACCACCGTACGCAGTAGCGCGAAAGCCACCTCCTGGTCGCCGTGCTCGGGCAGGGACACCTCCGGGTCGCCCTTGGCCGGCCCCTCGGCCAGCTCGACGACGTTGTGCCCGGCGAGGTGGCGCAGCAGTTCACCGAAGGTGCGGAACCCGTAGTCGGACTCGCTGAACGTGGGGTCCTTGCGCAGCAGGGTGCGCTTGAGCCGGGAGGCGGTCACCTCCCCCTCCGAGCTGCCCTGGAGGCCGGCGACGGTCTGGGCGACCAGCACGGCGAGCGCCTCGGCGTCGCGTACCGGCTCCTCGGCGGCCGGCGGAGACTCCGGCTGCTCCGGTGTCGGCTCCACCGCCGTCGGCTCCGGCTGCTGCGGTTCGGCCGACCGGGCCGGGCGACCGCGACGGCCCCGTACGGGCGGGAGGTCGACGCCCTCCAGCCGGTCGTAGTAGAGGAACTCGTCGCAGGCGGGCGGGAGCAGCGCCGAGGTGGACTTCTCCACCCCGACCCCGATCACCCGCTTGTTGAGTTCGCGCAGCTTGTGCACCAACGGGGTGAAGTCGCTGTCCCCGGTGCAGATGACGAAGGTGGAGATGTAGCCGCGCTCGAAGGCCAGCTCCACCGCGTCGACGGCCATCTTGATGTCGGCGGCGTTCTTGCGGGACGCCCCCATCCGCTGCGGGATCTCGATCAGCTCGACGTGCGAGCGGGTGAGCATCCGACGGTCCTCGTCGAAGTACGACCAGTCCGCGTACGCCCGGCGGACCACCACCCGCCCCCGCTCGGCGAGGGCGTCGGCGATCGGACGGAAGTCGAACGCCCGCCCACCATGGTGTTCCCGGGCCCCCAGGGCAAGGTTCTCGTAGTCGAGAAAGAGCGCGATTCGATCCTCGTGATCCACCGCAACACCCTAATCCCGCACCCCTCCCCCACCACCCCGCCACGTCGCACCACCCGCTAAAACCCCGCCAAACCTCCACCGAATCCCCACCGAAACCCCGGTGATCAAGAGGAAAAGGTCAGCCGGGAGGCCGGTTCCTGACGTATTTCTCTTGATCACCGAGGGCTTGCGGCGGGGAACGCGGGACGGAGGGAGGTCAAGGGTGGGGGTCAGGGGGTGCGGTTCTCGGCCAGGGCCTTGATGCCGTCGAGCACCGACTCGATGTGGGAGCGGAGCTGGCCGAGCCTCGACTCGACGATCTGCTCCTCGTGCTCGGGGGCCTGGTCGATCACGAGGCTGAGCCCGGACCGGCCCGGACCGACCCGTACCGTCTGCCGCAGCCGGGTGCCGGCCCCCTCCGGTTCCAGCTCGAACCGCCAGGTGGCCGCCGGCGACGACACGTCGGCCCGGCCGGCGCCGTCCGGGCCGGCGAACATGCCGTCCACGTCCGTGACGACCCACCCGAAGACCCGCTCCTGGTCCAGTTCGGTGACGTAGGAGGCGGTGCGCCACTCCCCGATGCGCGGGTGGCTGTTGTACCCGAGGAAGCTGGCCCCCTTGGCCAGTTCGTCGGCACCGTCGAACCACTCGACCCGCTGCAACTCGGGACTCAACCGGGCCGGCAGGTGAATGTCGGTCACCAGTTCCCAGACCCGGGACGGAATTGCCTCGACGTAGACCTCGTAGGTCACGCCCGGCCCATCGGCATAACGCAAAGTCGCCACCTTCGCTCAGATCCGGCGTGCCGGATCACCCCACAATGCGATCGACGATAATGCATGTCGACAAGGGACCGTAGGGCTGCCCGGTCCTCACCGGTCCGGTCCGGCCGCGGGCGGCGTGGCCATCTTGTGGTTCTGCCCCGGGATGCGGAAGTGGTGGAAGCTGACCGTGGCGCTGACCTCCAACGCCTGCACCCAGTGCCACCAGCCCACCGGCACGAACAGCAGCTGCCCCGGCTCCAGCACGACGTCGAGCACCGTCGCCTCGGCGTACCGGGGGTGCCGGGTGAGATCCGGGTCCGCCGCGTCGACCGCGCTGAACGTGCCGCCGCGCGGATAGACCAGGTGCCGCTCGTACGAGGGGACCAGCCGGACGTGCTTACGGCCGAGCACCTGACCGAGCAGCACCGAACTGTTGTCCACGTGCAGCGGGGTCACCGTGCCGGCCGGCCCGAGCAGCAGGTGACCGAGCCCGGACGGGTCCACGATCCCCTCCGGGGCGCGGATGTCGGCGGTGAGCGGGCGCAGCGCGCCGGACCAGTTCTCGTTGCGCGGCACCATGTAGTAGTCGTTGGTCCGCCGGTCCGAGGCGAGCAGCGCCAGGTACTCGCGGAACGGCATGCTGGTGCGGTGGCGGTCGTACTGCCAGGCGTGGTCCGGGTTGGCGTCCCGGCCGGTCATCACCTCGACCACGGCGTCGCCGCAGGCCGCCGCCAGGCCGGAAAGCGTCCAGCCGAGGGCGGGCCAGTCGGCCATCAGGCCGTCCAGCACGACCGGCCGGTTGCCGAAGTAGTAGCGGGAGAAGAACTCCCCCGGGTCGAGGTCCGCGCGCCGCTCCAGCGTCCGCCCGCCGTCGCTGTCGCGCAGCGACCGGTACGTGTCGAGCACCGACTCCAGCCAGTCGTAGCGCAGCGCCAGCCGGCGGCACACCGCGAAGTACGGGTGGTCGGCCAGGTCCCGCAGCTCGGCGTCGACGGCCTGCGGGTCGGCGGACCCGGCGACGGCGACGGCCCGCGCCTGCTCCACCGACGCGCCCATGGCGAGGTTCTCGACCAGCCACTCCCGCCAGGCGGGGTCGAGCCGGGGCGGGACGACGGTGGTCATGCCCCGGCCGCCGGCACGAGGGTGAGCCGGGGCGGACGGACCGCCTCCTGGCAGGTCGGGTACGAGTTCTTCACGTGCTCGGGGAAGTGCTCGGCGGCCGGCGGCGGGGTGAGCCGCAGCTCCCGGGTGTACTCCTGGCAGTTGACGTAGGAGTTCTTCACGTGGGCCGGGATGTGGTCCGGGGGCGGGGTGAGCCGCGCCTCGCGGGCGTACTGGTCGCAGTTGACGTAGGAACCCTTGACGTGGGCGGGGAAGTGGTCCGGCAGCTCGGTCATGGGGCCAGTCAACGGGCCCCGGCGTCCCGGCCACCAGGGGCCGGTGTCCCGGCCGCCCGGGACGTTCCCGCAGGTCATGGGTAGACTCCCGGCCGGAAACGATCATCGGAAGGGCCATGACGAAGAGCTACGAGGTGCCGCTGCTGGTGCTGACCGCGGCGACCGGGGCGGTCGACGGGGTCAGCTATCTCGCCCTGGACCGGGTCTTCACCGGCAACATGACCGGCAACGTGCTCTTCATCGGGTTCGGGCTGGCCGGGGTGTCCGGCCTGCCGGTGCTCAACAACCTGGTGGCGTTGCTGACGTTCATGCTCGGCGCGGTGCTCGCCGCCCGGCTGACCCGGGGCGCGTCGGGGCCGGCGGCGCTGCCCGCCGCCGGGCTGGCCATCCTGGTCGGTGGCAGTGTGCTGAGCCTCGCCCTGGCCGGGTTCTGGCTCGCCACCGGCCCACCGGCGCACGGGGTGATGCTTGCCGTCACCGGCCTGCTCGCCCTGGTGCTCGGCGCGCAGGCCGCAGCGGTCAAGCACATCGGCATCCGGGACCTCTCCACGGTGGTGGTGACCATGACCATGGTGAACCTCTCCACCGACAGCCGGGCCGCCGGCGGTCCGGGCACGGCCTGGCTCCGCCGGTTCGGGGCGATCACCACGATGGGCCTGGGCGCGTTCGTCTCGGCGGTGCTGACGTTGCGGGTGAACGGGGCGGTGGCGCTGGTCGTGGCCGGCGCGTTGTTGACCCTCGGCACGGCGCTGATCGCGGTGGTCCGCCACCGCGAGGTCGCCGCCGCGGCGGCGGCGGACGCCTGACCCCGGCGGGTCGCCGCCTCCGCCGCACCGCCACGCGCCGACCGGTCGGCCGTCGGCAACCCGGCCCGCCCCGCAGCCGACCAGCCCGCTCCTCGGCCGGCGGCCCGCCGCATTCCCACCTGCCGAGCCGCCGGGCCGTCGGCGGGGTTCAGCCCGGCGGGCTGAGTCCCGCCACGGCCATCCGGAACAGCCGGTCCGCCCGGACGGCGGGGTCGGGGTGGTGCTCGGTGGCCAGGACGATGCCGACGATCAGCGTGATCAGGTCCCCGACGGTGACGTCCGCCGCGAACGCGCCGTCCTGGACGGCGCGGCGCAGCAGTGGGGACGCCGCCTCCTCCAACGTCGCCGAGCAGCTGTTCTCGTGCACCGGATCGGCCGGCGCGCCGTCGTAGGCCAACGCGGCGGCCAGCCCCCGGGCGGCGACGGAGTAGGTGACGACGTCACCGAGCCACTCCAGGAGCGCCGCCCGGCTGTCGCCCCGGCCGGTCAACTCCCCGGCCCGGACCCGCAGGGCCTCGATCCGTTCCCGGGAGACCGCTTCCAGCAGGGCCCGGCGGGTGGGGAAGTGCCGGCGCACGGTCGCCGAGCCGACTCCCGCGGTGCGGGCGATCTGCTCCAGGGACGCGCCGGCACCGTGCTCCGCCACCTCCCGCTCGGCCACGACGAGGATGCGCGCGTAGTTGCGCCGGGCGTCGGCGCGCTGGCCATCGGGCATGACGTCCTCTCCGAGCTTGATAAGTGGCGGGGCCCGCCGTATCGTACCCGACAGAAAACGGCGGGCCCCGCCGTTTAATCGGAGGAGTGTCATGTCCACAGCCACCGCCCCCGTCCTGGTCACCGGCGCCACCGGCCGGCAGGGCGGGGCCACCGTCCGCGCCCTGCGCGCGGCCGGGGTTCCCGTCCGCGCACTGGTCCGCGACCCGGCCACCGACCGCGCCCGCGCCGTCGCCGCACTCGGTGTCGAACTGGTCACCGGCGATCTGCTCGACCGGGGATCGGTGGTCCGGGCCGCCGAGGGTGCCCGCGCCGTCTTCTCCGTGCAGATGCCCCCGCTGGGCGCGACGGGCTTCGACTTCGCCGGCGAGGTGACCCAGGGCGTCAACCTGGTGGAGGGCGCGCGGGCGGCCGGCGTGCCGCAGTTCGTGCACACCTCCGTCACCGGTGCCGGTCAACACGTCGAGGCGGCCGGCTGGGCCGAGGGGCGCTGGGCCTCGATGGCACCCACCCTGGACGCCAAGAGCGCGATCCAGGACCGGGTGCGCACCGCCGGCTTCCGGCACTGGACGCTGCTCAAGCCGGGCTTCTTCATGGACAACTTCCTGCCGTCCATGGCCTTCCTGTTTCCGCGTGGCGTCGAGGGCGGGCTGGTCAGCGTCCTGCGCCCGGAGACCCGGCTGTCGTTGGTCGCGACGGACGACATCGGACGGGCGGCCACCGCCGCCATCACCGACCCGGAGCGCTTCGACCGGATCGAACTGGAACTGGCCAGCGACCACCTGTCGATGACCGAGATCGCCGAGGTGCTCTCCCGGGCGCTGGGCGTCCGACTGTCCGCGCCGCAGATGACCGAGCGGGAGGCCCTCGCCGCCGGCATGCCCGCGATGGGTGCCACCCACGAGTGGATGAACGCGGTCCCCCAGCCGGCCCGCCCGCGGTACGCGCGGGAACTCGGCCTCCCACTCACCAGCTTCAGCGACTGGGCGCGGGAGCACTTCCGCGCGGACGCCTGACCCCGCGACCTGCGGCGGGTGCCGCAGCACCCGCCGGCACGGTCGGGAAGACCAAAAACTTTTGTGGGGTTCCTACAACTGTCACCGCTCAGGGTTCGGTGATTACGACATGGCGCTACCGCCCGGCACCCGGAAGGGTGATCGCTGTCGGGGGTCGATGCCTTGCGGCGCGTACTCGTGGATCTACCGGAGGAGTCGGTCGGGTGTTCAGCCGTGTCGCCATCGTCAACCGGGGTGAGGCCGCGATGCGCCTCATTCACGCGGTCCGAGAGCTGGCCGCGCAGACCGACACTCCCATCGAGACGGTGGCCCTCTATACCGACGTCGACCGCACCGCGACCTTCGTCCGCGAGGCCGACATCGCCTACGACCTGGGTCCGGCGTCCGCCCGGCCGTACCTCGACCTGAAGCGGCTGGAACACGCCCTGGTCGAGACCGGGGCCGACGCGGCGTGGGTCGGGTGGGGTTTCGTCGCCGAGGACCCGGCCTTCGCGGAGCTGTGCGAGAAGATCGGCATCACCTTCGTCGGGCCGAGCCCGGACGCGATGCGCAAGCTCGGCGACAAGATCGGCGCGAAGCTGATCGCCGAGGAGGTCGGCGTGCCGGTCGCGCCGTGGAGCCGGGGCGCGGTGGAGACCCTGGAGGCCGCGATCGCCGCCGCCGCCGAGATCGGCTACCCGCTGATGCTCAAGGCGACCGCCGGCGGTGGCGGGCGGGGCATCCGCGTGGTCACCAGCGACGCCGAACTGGCCGACGCCTACCAGCGCACCAGCCAGGAGGCGGCCCGCGCCTTCGGCAGCGGGATCGTGTTCCTGGAGCGCCTGGTCACCGGCGCCCGGCACGTCGAGGTGCAGGTGATCGCGGACGGTCAGGGCACCGCCTGGGCGCTCGGCGTACGGGACTGCTCGGTGCAGCGGCGCAACCAGAAGGTCATCGAGGAGTCGGCCTCGCCGGTGCTCGGCCCGGAGCAGACGGCCGAACTCAAGTCCTCGGCCGAGCGGCTGGCCGTCGCGGTCGGCTACCGGGGTGCCGCGACCGTCGAGTTCCTCTACCACCCGGGTGACCGGCTGTTCGCCTTCCTGGAGGTCAACACCCGACTCCAGGTGGAGCACCCGATCACCGAGCTGACCACCGGGTTCGACCTGGTCAAGGCGCAGTTGCACGTCGCGGCGGGCGGCCGGCTCGACGGTGTGCCGCCGGTGGAGCGCGGGCACGCCATCGAGGCCCGGCTCAACGCCGAGGACCCGGACCGCGACTTCGCCCCCGCCCCGGGCCGGATCGCCCGGCTGGACCTGCCCGCCGGGCCGGGCATCCGGGTCGACACCGGGGTCAGCGAGGGCGACACCATCCCCGCCGACTTCGACTCGATGATCGCGAAGATCATCGCGTACGGGCGGGACCGGGACGAGGCGCTCGGCCGGCTGCGCCGGGCGATGGCCGAGACCACGGTGATCATCGAGGGTGGCGCCACGAACAAGAGCTTCGTGCTCGACCTGCTCGACCAGCCCGAGGTGATCGACGCCAGCGCCGACACCGGCTGGATCGACCGGGTACGCGCCGAAGGCCGGCTCGTGTCGCACCGGCACTCCGCCGTCGCGCTCGCCGCCGCCGCGATCGAGGCGTACGAGGAGCAGGAGCGCGCCGAGCAGCAGCGGCTGCTGTCCACGGCGTTCGGTGGACGCCCGCAGGTGCAGCACGCCAGCGGCCGGCCGCTGGACCTCAAGCTGCGCGGCGTGGGCTACCGGATGCGGGTGGCCCGGGTCGGCGCGCACCGGTTCCGGGTCGGCATCGAGGCCGGCGGCGACGTGCACACCGCCGACGTCGAGCTGGACCGGTTCGACAGGCACACCGGGCAGATCGCCGTCAACGGCGCGCGGTACCGGCTGCTCACCGGCACCCACGGCGCGATCCACCTGGTCGAGGTGGACGGCGTGACCCACCGGGTCGGCCGCGACGAGGGCGGCGTGGTCCGTTCGCCGATGCCCGCGCTGGTCGTCGCCACCCCGGTGGAGGTGGGCGCCGAGGTCGAGGCGGGCGCACCGGTGCTGGTGCTGGAGGCGATGAAGATGGAGACGGTGCTGCGGGCACCGTTCCGGGCCCGGCTCAAGGAGTGTGGCGTCTCCGTCGGCAGCCAGGTGGAGGCCGGCGCGGCGCTGCTGCGGCTGGAGCCGCTCGCCGACGACGCCGACGACGCCCCGGGTACCGACGACGTCGCACCGGTCACCCTGGACCTGCCCGCCGCGCCCGACCAGGCCCCGGCGGTCGAGCGGTCCCGGCGCGGCCAGGAGGACCTCCGTGGCCTGCTGCTCGGCTTCGACGTGGACCCGCACGACGACGGCCGGGTGCTCGACGAGTACCTCGCCGCGCGGCGGGCCGCCATCGAGGACGGCCACCGCCTGCTGGCCGAGGAGATCGATCTCGTCGACGTGTTCGCCGACCTCGCCGAGCTCAGCCGCAACCGGCTGACCGGGGAGGACGTCAGCGGCGACAACCACGTCCCCAGCGCCCGCGAGTACTTCCACACCTACCTGCAGAGCCTCGACGTCGAGCGGGCCGGGCTGCCGGCGCCCTTCCAGGACAAGCTGGCCAAGGCGCTCGGCCACTACGGCGTCACCGAACTGGACCGCTCCCCGGCCCTCGAAGCCGCCGTGTTCCGGATCTTCCTGGCCCAGCAGCGGGCGTCCGCCGACGCCACGGTCATCGCGACGTTGCTGCGCTCCTGGCTGCGTGAGCCGCCGCCGGACGCGGTGCTGCGCGAGCCCGCCGGCCTCGCGTTGGAGCGGCTGGTGGCGGCGACGCAGGTGCGTTTCCCGGTCGTCGCCGACCTGGCGCGCGGGGTGGTGTTCGCCTGGTTCGCCCAGCCGCTGCTGCTGCGCAACCGCGCCCGGCTGTACGCCTCCGTCCGCCGGCACCTGCGTCACCTGGACGCGCACCCGGATTCGGCGGACCGCGCCGAGCGGGTCGCGGAGATGGTCCGCAGCACCGAACCCCTGGTCCGGGTGCTCGGCCAGCGGCTCGTGCGGGACCACCTCGACAACGCGGTGATGCTGGAGGTGCTGACCCGGCGGTACTACGGCAACAAGGGCCTGGCCGACGTCCGGACCCGCCGGGTGGCGGACTGCACGTTCGTGGTGGCCGAACGGGCCGACTCCAGCCTGCTCTCCGCCGCCGTACGGTTCGACGCGCTGGGCGACGCGCTGCGTGGGCTCGCCGAGCTGGCCGGGGACGGCTCCGCCGTCGACGCCGACATCTACCTCGGCTGGGAGAACCAGCCGGAGGACTTCGACGCGATGGCCGCCGCGCTGCTGGAGGTCGTCAACGCGCACCCGCTGCCGGCCCAGGTCCGCCGGCTCACCACCACCGTCGCCGGGCGCGGCGGCGCGGTGATGCACCACCACTTCACGTTCCGCCCGTCGAGCACGGGGATGAGCGAGGAGCGGCTGATCCGGGGTCTGCACCCGTACATCGCGCAGCGGATGCAGTTGGAGCGGCTGCGTAAGTTCGACCTGACCCGGCTGCCGTCGTCGGACGAGGAGGTCTACCTCTTCCAGGCCGTCGCACGGGAGAACCAGTCCGACGAGCGGCTCGTCGCGTTCGCCCAGGTGCGTGACCTGACCGCGCTGCGGGAGCACGACGGTCGGCTGGTCGCCCTGCCCACCGCCGAGGACATCGTCGCCACCTGCCTGGACTCGATCCGCCGGGCGCAGACCCGTCGCCCGTCCAAGACCCGCTTCAACACCAACCGGATCGTCATCTACGTCTGGCCGCCGAGCGACCTGACCCGCGAGGAGATGGAGATGATCGCCGGGCGGGTCCGCCCGACGACCGTCGGCGCGGGGCTGGAGGAGATCCTGTTCATCGCCCGGCAGCGCGACCGCCGGACCGGCGAGCTGAACAAGATCGCGGTACGGATCTCGTTCGACGCCACCGGCGGGGCCGAGCTGACCATGGGTGAGCCGCCGGTCGACCCGGTCGAGCCGCTCGACGACTACCGGCTGAAGGTGCTGCGGGCCAGCAGCCGCAACACGGTCTACCCGTACGAGCTGACCGGGCTGCTCGGCCAGTTCGTCGAGCACGACCTCGACGGCGACCACGCGCTGGTGCCGGTGGACCGGCCCCGGGGGCGCAACACGGCGGCGATCGTCGCGGGCGTGGTCACCACGCCGACCCCGAGGCACCCGCAGGGCGTCACCCGGGTGGTGCTGCTGGGCGACCCGACCAAGTCGCTCGGTGCGCTCTCCGAGGCCGAGTGCCGCCGGGTGACCGCCGCCCTGGACCTCGCCGAGCGGCTCCAGGTGCCGCTGGAGTGGTACGCCCTGTCGGCCGGGGCGCGGATCTCGATGACGTCGGGCACCGAGAACATGGACTGGGTGGCGGCGGCGCTCAAGCGGATCGTCGAGTTCACCCAGGACGGCGGCGAGATCAACATCGTGGTCGCGGGGATCAACGTGGGCGCCCAGCCGTACTGGAACGCCGAGGCGACGATGCTCATGCACACCCGGGGCATCCTGGTGATGACGCCGGAGGCCGCGATGGTGCTCACCGGCAAGCAGTCGCTGGACTTCTCCGGTGGGGTGTCCGCCGAGGACAACTTCGGCATCGGCGGCTACGACCGGGTGATGGGCCCGAACGGGCAGGCGCAGTACTGGGCGCCGAACCTGACGGCGGCCCGGGACGTGCTGATGTCGTACTACGACCACACGTACGTCGCGCCCGGGGAGAGCGAGCCGCGCCGGGCGACCACCGCCGACCCGGTCGACCGGGACGTCACCACCTTCCCGCACACCGTGGCGGGCAGCGACTTCACCACCGTCGGCGAGATCTTCTCCGCCACCGCCAACCCGGACCGCAAGAAGCCGTTCGACATCCGTACGGTGATGCGGGCGCTGTCCGACCAGGACCACCCGGTGCTGGAGCGGTGGGCGGGCATGGCCGACGCGGAGACCGCGGTGGTGCAGGACGTCCACCTCGGCGGCATCCCGGTCTGCCTGCTCGGCATCGAGTCCCGGTCGGTGCCCCGGCGGGGCTTCCCGCCCACCGACGGCCCGGACACCTACACCGCGGGCACCCTGTTCCCGCGCTCGTCCAAGAAGGCCGCGCGGGCGATCAACGCGGCCAGCGGCAACCGGCCGCTGGTGGTGCTGGCCAACCTGTCGGGCTTCGACGGCTCGCCCGAGTCGATGCGCAAGCTGCAACTGGAGTACGGGGCCGAGATCGGCCGGGCGATCGTCAACTTCCGTGGACCGATCGTGTTCTGCGTGATCTCCCGCTACCACGGCGGGGCGTTCGTGGTCTTCTCCAAGGCGCTGAACCCGAACATGACGGTGCTGGCGCTGGAGGGTTCGTTCGCCTCGGTGCTCGGCGGCGCCCCGGCGGCGGCGGTGGTGTTCTCCGGTGACGTCAATGCCCGTACCGCAGCCGACCTGCGGGTACGCGACCTGGAGTCGCGGGTCGCGGCGGCCACCGGCACCGAGCGGGCCGCGCTCACCGCCGAACTCGACGAGACCCGCGCGGCGGTCCGCGCGGAGAAGCTCGGCGAGGTGGCGGCGGAGTTCGACCGGGTGCACAACATCCAGCGGGCGGTGGAGGTCGGCTCGGTCGACGCGGTGATCCGGGCCGCCGACCTGCGCCCCCGCATCATCGAGGCGATCGAGTCCCGACTGGGCTGACGCCCACCGGCCGGGACCCACCGGGTCCCGGCCGGCCAGGCGGGGGGCGGCACCGGTCAGGGTGTGCTGGCCGCCCCGGCGTCGGCCAGCAGCCGCTGGCGCATCAGGAACTTGCGGACCTTGCCCGTCGGCCCCATCACCACGCCGTCGGCGGGCACCGTGACCACCCGCCGCAGCGTCGCGGCGACCACCGGTCCGAGCGCGGCCCGGACCCGGTCGGAGCGGTCGAGTTCCGGGTCGGCGTCCTCGGCGAGCACGAGCAGCACCTCGGTGACGGTCCGGTCGTCGGCCTCCCGGGCCGCGATGACCGTGCAGTCGCGTACGTCGGGGCAGTGCTTGAGGATGCGTTCCTCGGACAGCGCCGTGTACAGCCAGTTGCCGTCGCCCAGGTCGACCGCGTCGCTGGCCCGGTCGACGTGGTGGTAGTTGCCGTCCGGGTCGCGGTACATCAGGTCACCGGTCAGGTAGTAGCCGCCCAGCCGGGTGCGGAACGTGTTGACCGAGTCGTTCCAGTAGCCGAGCGCCAGGGTCGGCGACTTGAGCCCGACGTGCCCCACCTGCCCCTCGGGGACCTCCTCGCCGGTGGTCACGTCGAGCAGGGCGATCTGCGCGAACGGGTACGGCTTGCCGACGCACCGGTCGTAGTGGTCGCTGCCGAGGCGGTGGCTGATCCGGAACGCCCCGTGGCCCATCTCGGTGGAGCCGAGCATGTCGACGAACTTGGACCCGGGCACGTCGACCATCCCCTGCCGGGTGTACGCGGGGTGGCTGCCCACGGCGACCAGCCGCCGCACGTGCGACTCGTGGGCGCAGTCCCCGGTGTTGAACCAGTTGCGCACGGAACCCAGGTCGCGGGTGGTCAGGTCGTGGCGGGCCAGTTCGGACCAGGTGACCGCGAAACCGAAGACGCCGGTCGGCCGCCAGCGTTCGATGGCGTCGAGGATCGTCTCGGCGCTGCTGGCGAACGGACCGCCCTGCGCCGACAGGTAGAGCAGCTGGTAGCTGTTGCAGAGCGCCTGGTTGATCGTGATGATGCCGGCGGCGTGCGCGGCCGGCAGCACGGACAGCTCGCGTACCTCGCCGTAGGGGCGGGACTCGGTGAGCCGGACGGCCCGGATGGCGGCGAACAGCCCGTGGTGCGAGTGGACGATCGCGGCCGGCACCCGGGTGGTGCCCGACGAGTGGGTGATCGCGACCGGGTCCTCGGGGTGGTGACGGTGGTGCGGTGGGGCCTGGCCGGGGTCACCGGTGCCGGTCTCGGCGGCGTCACCGAGGATCGGCACCCCGAGGTCGTGCTCGCGCAGCGCGGCGTGGTCGGCGTCGACGACGACCCCGACGCCGCGCAGCCGCCGGATGAACTCGGCCGCCAACTCGATCGGCATGTTGCCGTTCATCAGGGCGGGGATCGCGCCGAGCCAGTTGAGGGCGAAGAAGTTGAGGAACACGTCGGGCGCGGACGTCACGTAGACCGCGACCGGGTCACGCCAGCCGACGCCCCGCCGCCGGAACCAGTCGGCGCGGGCGGCGACCCGCTCGGTCAGGGTGGCCAGCGACAGCGGCGTCCAGGCGGGGATGCCGTCCACGTCGACGTCGAAGGTCACCCGGGGCAGGTCCGGGTCGGCCCCGTGTTCGGCGAGCCGGAGCAGCACGTTGCCGGCCCCCAGCTCCATGTCGGCCGCGAGCGTCGCCCGGAAGTTGTCGGCACCCAACGAGTTGTCTCCTCACCTGGCACGCTCACGGTCACCGCACCCCGGCGCGGCGGCCGATCTGGGACACGCTCAGGCTAGAGCGCCGATCACCGGCAGACAATGGCCAACATCAATCCTGGTCACGCCGCCCGGTCGACGGCGGGTCGGGGTCAGGAGACCTCGCGGTTGAACAGGTGCGACGACCAGACCAGGCTGATCGCGGCCAGCACGATCATGATGAGGGCGCCCTGCCAGACCACGGGCTCGGTGAGCTGCCCGTTGAACAACGCCCGCATGCCGTTGGTCGCCCAGGAGAACGGGTTCCAGACCGCGACCTGCTGGATCCACAGTGGTGCCAGCACGAGCGGGATGAGCACCCCGGCGAGCAGCGAGATCGGCTGGCCGACGGTGTTGACCAGCACGCCGAGGCTGTTCTCGTTGCGTACCAGCAGCGCGATGTCGTACGAGATCGAGGTGCTCAGCAGCACCATCACCGACAGCAGCGCGTACGAGATCAGCAGGTTGCCCAGGTGCACCCGCAACCCGAACGGCAACGCCACGATCGTGATGATCACCGCCTGCACCACGTTCAGGCAGACGTGCATCAGGGCCCGGCCCAGCAGCAGGCCGGTCCGGCTCACCGGGGTCACCCGGCACCTGTCGATGATGCCGGCGCGCAGCGCGCTGAGCAGCCCGTACCCGGCGAACAGGCCACCGAACAGGCCCATCGCCACGAACAGGCCGGGCACGTAGATACGGTAGGCGTCGGCGTACGAGGAGGCGCCCCGGTCGACCATCACCACCTTGAGGAACGGGGCGAACAGGATGAGGTAAGTGACCGGCTGCGCCAGACTGAACGCCACCATCACCGGGTTGCGCACCATCAGGCCGACCTCCTGTTGGAAGATCAGCCAGGTGTCGCGGACCAGTTTCACTGCGGCTCCTCTCGTGCCGGCCGGGTCACTCCTCCAGGGAGCGGCCGGTCTTGGCCAGGAAGACGTCGTCGAGGCTGGGCCGGCGGGCCTCGATCGCCCCGGGCTCGATCCCCCGCGTCAACAGGATGCGCATGATCTGCGGAATCGCCGTCGCGGCACTGTCCACGTAGAGCCGCAGAGTGCCGTCGACCGCCTCCGACGAGTGCACGTACGGCTGCTCGGCCAGCAGTTTCGTGGCGATCGGCAGGTCGGCGTCGGCCGGGCCGTCGGTCACGTCGGCGCGGGTCAGGTCGATCGCGACCACGTCACCGGAGATCTCCCGCTTGAGATCCGACGGGGTGCCCTCGGCGACGATCCGACCATCGTCGATGATCGACAGCCGGTCGCACAGGGTGTCGGCCTCGTCGAGGTAGTGGGTGGTGAGGAAGACCGTCATGCCCTCCGCCCGCAGCCGCCGGACCTCCTGCCACATCCGCACCCGGCTGGGCGGGTCCAGCCCGGCGGTCGGCTCGTCGAGGAAGATGACCTGCGGAGAGTGGATCACCCCGAGCGCCACGTCGAGCCGCCGACGCTGCCCCCCGGAGTACGTCCTGATCCGGCGGTCGGCGAAGTCGTCGAGCCGGAACGCCCCGATCGCCGCCTCGGCCCGGCGCTGCGCCTCGGCCTTGCCGAAGCCGTACAGCCGGGCCTGGAGCACCAGGTCCCGGCGGGCGGTCGAGTCGTCGTAGGTGCCGCTGGCCTGGGCCACGAACCCGATCTGCCGGCGCACCTGGGCCGGGGCCCGCAACAGGTCGACACCCGCGATCGTCGCCCGGCCACCGTCCGGGCGGATCAGCGTGGCCAGCATCCGCATGGTGGTGGACTTGCCCGCGCCGTTGGGGCCGAGGAAGCCGACGATCTCGCCCCGCTCCACGGCGAAGTCCACCCCGCGCACCGCCTCGACGGTGGTGGCGTTGCGGCGACGGCCGACCCGGTAGGACTTGCGCAGGCCGGTGGCCTCGATCATCGAGCCTCCTCGGACGGGGACGACGCCGGGCCACGGGGGGGGTGTCGACGGTGGACGGCGACACCCGTGCGGGTGCGTCAGGTCAGGCTAGTGTGGCCGTACCCGAAGGACAATGGTCGATGGGCCGGGCGGCCAGGGCGGCGAGGTGCCGGGCGGCCACGGCCGCGCCACCGGCGGCGGCGAACGACTCACCCACCCGGCGGGCCCCCTGCCGGTAGCCCGGATCGTCGAGCACGGCGGTCAGCGCGGCGGTGAGGTCCGCCGGGGTGGCCGAGGCGAACGCGACCTCGATGCCGGCGCCCGCGTCGGTCACCTGACGGGCCACCGTCGGATGGTCGTGCCGGATCGGCCCGACGACCACCGGCACGCCGTGCGCCAACGCCTCGGTGACGGTGCCCAGCCCGCCGTGCGACACCACCGCGTCCAGCCGGGGCATCAGCTCCAGCACCGGCACCCGGGGGGCGGCCAGCACGTGCGCGGGCGGGTCGGGCAGCACGTCGGACGAGGCGGTGACCACCACCTGCACCCGGTCGGCGAGCGCCGCCGTCGCCGTCATCATCCGTCGGTAGAAGTCCCGGGCCAGGTGCTCGGCCATCGTGCCGACGGTGACCAGCACATGCCGGCGGTCCGGGTCCCAGGCCTCCCAGTCGAAGGCCGGCGCGTCGGGGCGGTGGCCCAGGGCCGGGCCGGTCAGCACGCACCGCGCCGGCAGCGGGGTCGCGCCGGTCAACGCCGTGCTGGTCAGCCCGAGCACCAGGTACGGCGAGAAGCGCAGGTCGATCGCGTCGTCGACCGGCAGGTCGGTCATCGCCCAGACCCTGGCCAGTTGTGCGCGTACGTAGTCGGTGAACCCGGGCAGGTCCGGCGGGGTGAGTTCCAGCGCGCCCACGCAGAACGTCGCCCACGGCACCCCGTGCCGGTGCGCGGCCAGCGCGCCGGCCAGCGCGTACTGGTCGACGACGACGGCGTCCGGCCGGTGGTCGGCGACCGCCCGGTCGACGGCGTCCCGGATGAACCGGTTGACCGGCAGCACGTGCCCCTCCCAGAGGCTGCGTACCGACGCCATGCCCGACTCGTCGCCGTTGCGGAAGTACCGCTTGCCGGTCGGGTAGAGCGTCGCGTCGGGGCCGATCAGCGGGCGCAGGTCGGTGCGGGGGCCGCACCACGCCACCTCGTGCCCGGCGGCCCGGAGCGCCTGGCCGATGGCGAGCGGGGCGTTCAGGTGCGACGCCACCGGCAGGACGACGAACAGGAAGCGGGCCACGTCGATATTCTGGCACGCGTTGACAGCGACGGACGCCGCTGATGGGATTCTCACCGTGACGGTCGACGAGCAACGTTCCCGGATTCGACCGTCCACTGTGTCACCCGACGGCCGGTCGGATCCCGGCCCGGTCGCCGGTCACCCCCGGTCGACCCCGGCACCGGCGGCATGACGGCGCTCGACGCGGTCGCGGTCCACCTGCCGCCGCACCGCGTCCCGATCGAGAGCCTGGCCGGCCCGCTGGAACTGACCGAGATGCAGGTCCGGCTGTTCCGCCGGTTCCACGGCCTCGACCAGGTGCGCCGCGATCCCGACCGGTCCCTGGCCGACCTGCTGCGCGACGCCGCGACCGGGCTCACCGCCCTGCGCGGGCAGGAACACCGGGTCCGGTTCGTGCTGTACGGGCGGGCGTTCCCCGTCGTGGTGCCGTACCCGGTCAACCCGTTGCACGACGTGTGCCGCGCGCTGGGGCTCGGCCACGCGGTCGCCTTCACCCTGACCCAGCAGTCCTGCGCCAGCGCGCTGCTCGCCGTCGAGATGGCCGGTCGGCTGCTGGCCGCCGAACCGGGGCCGCACGCGCCGGGCGAGGGACCGCTCGCGCTGGTGCTCACCGCCGAGAAGGCGTTCACCCGGGACGCCCAGTTCATCCCGGAGACCTCGGTGTTCAGCGAGGGGGCGTCGGCCTGCCTGGTCAGCCTCGACGGCCCCCGGGACCGGCTGCTCGGCTACGCGTGCCGGCAGCGGGGCGAGTTCGACGTCGCCGGTGGCGCGTCCGGCGCGCAGTTCCAGCGCGAGTACCGGCCGGCGCTGGCGGACGTGATCGGCCGTGCCCTGGCGGTGGCCGGGGTGGACCTCGACGACATCCGGCTGATCCTGCCGCACAACGTCAACGTGGTGACCTGGCAACGGCTGAGCCGGCTGATCGGGTTCCCCCGCGACCGGGTGCTGCTGGACAACGTCCGGGAGACCGGCCACGTCTTCTGCGCGGACGCGTTCACCAACTACCTGACCGCCCGCGACCGCGGCCTGCTGAGCCCGGGTGACCGTTACCTGGTCGCGGCGGTCGGGGCCGGCGAGGGCGCGACCTTCGCCGCGATGGTCTTCGCCCACTGACCCCGCGATGGTCTTCGCCCACTGAGACCGCGCCCCCGCCGGACACCGAGGAAGGAACACCGCCATGGCGGCCCCGTCGACCGACCTGCACCTGATCCGGGCCGCCCGGCGGGTCTTCACCGGGCCGGCCGCGCTGCTGGACGACCCGGACCAGCGGACCCGCTCCGCCCGCTACCTGGCCGACCTGGCCCGCCCGTACGGGCTGGACCTGCCGGATGGCCCGGGGCAGGAGGCGCCGGGCCGGTCCCACGCGGAGATGGCCGAGGCGCTGATCGGGGCGCTCGTGCCGCCCCAGGAACCGGTGGACCTGCTCGTGCTGGCGTTCGCCCGGCACGACATGCTGCCCGGCCGGGCCACCGCCACCTACCTGAGCCACCTCTGCCCGGGGACGCCGCTCTCCTTCGCCGTCTGCGACCAGGGCCCGGCGGCGGTCGTCAGCGGCCTGCGGCTCGCCCACGCGTACGCGTCCTCGGGCGGCGGCACGACGGCCCTGCTGATCGCCGTCGACCAGGCCGTGCTGCCCTACCGCACGCCGACGCCCGCCCCGGCCCGGCAGCAGGCGGTCGGCATGCTCTACCGCACCACCCCGGCGGACGGGGCGGTGCGGGGGCCGGAGCACACCGGCGACGTGGTGCACGCCCCGGCCCGGATGACGGGGCTCCGCCAGCATGCCGACGTGGCGGCCGACGAGGTGGCCGCGCTGGCCGGGTCCGAACTGGCCGCGCTGTCGGCGGGCCGGACGGACGCCCGGGTGGTGCTCGGTTCCGACCTCGCCGCGGCCTGGCCGACGCACCCGACCGGCGGGGTGACCGTCACCCCGCCGGGGCAACCGGTCACCGGCCTGTGGTGGACCCTGCCCGACGCCCTCGCCGCCGGCCCGGACCGGCCCCGGCCGGTGCTGACCGCCGACTACGACCCCGACCTGCGCTACCTCTGCCTGACCGGCTGGGAGACCACACCGGTCGACACCCGACCCCGCTGACCGGGCCCGTCGATCGCCGCCGCCCGTCAGGCCCCGCCGGCCAGGATGGTCCGGGCGACGGCGCACAGCCGGGCGTTCGCCTCGTCGGTGCCGACGGTGATCCGTACCCCCGCGCCGGGGATGGCCATCACCAGGATGCCGGCGGCGCGGGCCTGCTCGGCGAACGGCACCGCCCGCTCCCCCAGCGGCAGCCAGACGAAGTTCGCCTCGCTGGGGGCCACGGTGAGGCCGAGGCCACGCAGCTCGTCGATGAGCCGGGTACGCGACGCCGCCAGGTCGGCGCAGCGCCGGGTCAGCTCGGGGGTGACCGCCCCGTCGAGGCTCGCCACCGCCGCCGCCTGGGCCAGGCTGTTCGGGAAGAACACCGCGCCCACCATGCCGGCCAGCGGCGTCACCCGGGGTGGCACCACCGCGTAGCCGACGCGCAGCGCGGCCAGCCCGTACGCCTTGGAGAAGGTGCGCAGGACGCACACGTTGTCGTGGGCGCGGTACAGGTCCATCCCGTCGGGCACCTGCGGGTCGGTGACGAACTCCCGGTACGCCTCGTCGACGATCACCGGCACGTCGGCCGGAATCCGGGCCAGGAACTCCTCGATCTCGTCACGGTGCAGCACCGCCCCGGTCGGGTTGTTCGGGTTGCACAGCAGCACGCACCGGGTCTGGTCGGTCACGGCGGCGGCCATCGCCGGCAGGTCGTGGCGGTAGCCGTCCATCGGCACCGGTACGCCCCGGGCCCCGACGTTGCGGATGATCAGCGGGTAGCCCTCGAAGGACAGCGCCGGGTGCACCACCTCGGGGCGCGGCCCGAGTGCCTGGACGAGGTGCTGGCACAGCCCGGCCGAACCGGGCCCGACGAGGATCGACTCCGGTCCCACGCCCAACCGTGCGGCAAGCGCGCCCCGCAGCGCGGCGGCGGTGCGGTCCGGGTACCGCTGGAGGGCGGCGGCCCCGTCCTCGACGATCCGTCGGATGCTCGGCAGCGGCGGGTACGGCGTCTCGTTCATCGACAGGTCGGCCGGCGGCTGGGTGCCGACGGTGGGGGCAGTGGTCATCGTTGCTCACTTCGTTGCGGGGCCGGCGGGACGGGTGGCTGGGCGTGCCGGTCGGTGAGCAGCCCGAGCTGGTACATCCGGTCCACCAGGGACAGCGGTCGGACGTTCGTGCCGGACAGGTTGCCGGCGGTGAGCCCGAGCAGCCGGGGGTTGGCCGCGGTGCGCCGCATCATCCGCGCCCCGAGCAGCCGGGGCAGCCCCGACACGCTGGTGATCATGCGGGCGGCGTTGTGGCTGACCGTGGCGACGTGGTCGAGCTGCGGCCGGCGGGCGGCGTCGTAGTCGCGCAGCGCCCGGTCCACGGCGGCGTCGTCCGGGCGGCCCCCACCGGCGGCGAGGCCGGCCGCGAGGGCCTCGGCGTCGGCGAGGGAGCTGTTCACGCCCTGCGCCGCCATCGGGTGCACCGCGTGGGCGGCCTCCCCGAGCAGGGCGAGGCCGGGCACGGTCAACCGTGCCGCCCGCAGCCGGTAGACGGCGAGCAGCTGCCGCCGGTGCAGGTTGGCCCGCAGCGCCGCGCCCAGCGGCCGGACGGCCGGCACCCCGGCGAGCAGCCGGTCGCACCAGTCGGCCAGGTCGGCGGTGCTGCGGCCCCGGAACTCGTCGGGGGTCACCTGGACGTAGACCCGGCAACGCCCACCGGGCAACGGGTAGACCAGGCACAGGCCCCGCTCGGTGCGGTAGGCCGACACCTCGTCGGCCACCTCCACGTCGGGCACGTCGAAGGCCACCAGGCCGTGCGGGTACTCCCGTCGCTCGACGTCGATGCCGACGGCCTTACGCAGCGGTGAGGACATCCCGTCGGCGGCGACCACCAGCGCCGCCCGGATCTCCTGCTCGCCGTCGCCGCCGGTGACCCGGACCCCGGTGACCCGGCCGTCGGCGGCGCGCAGCGGACCGGTGACCCGCTGCCCCCACCGGATCTCGACGGTGCCGGGCAGCCCGTCGGCGAGCACGCCACGCAGGTCGCCGTAGTCGGCGCAGAGGATCTGCCGGTATCCGCCGGGCAGGGTGCCGTAGTCGAGGGCGAGCAGCGGACGGCCCTGCGGGTCGCGGATGGCCAACCGGTCGACCGGGCATGCGCCGGTGGCCCGCAGGGCGTCGAGCACACCCCAGCCGTCCAGGATGCGTACCGTCTCGGGTTGCAGGATCTCGCCCTTGGCGATCGACGCGGGGGTGCGTTGCCGGTCGAGCACCAGCACCCGCAGCCCCCGCGCGCCGAGCGCGCGGGCGGCGGCCAGGCCGCCGGCCCCGGCGCCGACCACGACGACGTCGGCGCTCATCGGGCGACCGCGCCGGGTGTGACGCCGGCCCGCCCGGCGACGGCACGGCGGTACTCGCCGAGCGCCCGCAGCGCGACCGCCTGGGTGATCACCGCGTTGGGGTAGCGCAGGTGGTGGCGGATGTAGTTGCAGACCCGGGTGGCCGGCCAGCCGCCGTCCGGCCCGGCAGCGGCGAGCAGCCAGGAGACCCCCCGGTCGACCGCGTCGGCGGCCTCCGGGTCACCGCCGGCCAGCAGCCCCTGCACGGCCCAGCCGGTCTCCTCGACCGACCCGGCGGTGCCGTCGCCCGGCCCCCACGACCCGTCGGGCAGTTGGGTGTCGCGCAGCCAGCGCACCGCCCGCCGGACCACGTCGTGTCGGGCGTGCCCGACCCGGGACAGCGTCGCCACCACCACCGCCGTGCCGGAGGTGTGGTCGCGGTACCACAGGTTCTCGTAGCTGCCGTCGGGGCGCGCGGCGGTCAGCAGCCAGGCCGCCCCGGCGGCGATCGCCGGGTGGTCGTCGGGGTGGCCGGCGTCGTGCAGGGCGAGCACCGCCTGGCTGGTGATGGCGGGGCAGGGGCCGTCGTTGGCGAGCTTGGTGTCGCGTACCCACAGGCTCCACGAGCCCCGGCTGTCCTGCCGGCCGACGAGCCAGTCCAGGCCGCCGCGCAGCACCGGGTCGGTGTCGGCGTCGGGGTAGCCGGCGAGCGCCGAGAGGATCTCGGCGGACTCCAGCGTCACCGGCCAGCCGCCCACGTTGGAGTAGCTCCACCCGCCCGGTGGCACGTCCAGCACCGTGAACGCGGTCGGCTTCCGGGTGGCGTGGAAGAACTCGCGGGTGGGGCGCAGCCGGGGGTCGGCGGCGTACCCGGCGGCGATCAGCCCGGTCACCGCGTACCCGGAGCGGGTCAGGTCGAGGTTGGCCACGGCGTCCCAGGCGCCGTCGGGGCGCACGGCGCGCCGCAGCCAGCCCACCACGGCGGCGGCGATGTCGGGGGCCTCGCCTGCGCGGGCCAGGCCGAGCAGCACCAGGGCGGCGGGCCACGGGTCCTCGCTCAACGCGCCGGTACGGCCCTCGTGGTCGTAGATCGCGCGCAGCAGCCGCAGCGCCGCCGGACGGGCCCGACGCAGGGTGGCCCGGCGCAGCCGGCCGGTGGGCAGCAGGTCGGCCTGCATCAGGGCCAACCCGATGAACGGCGCGGTCCGGAACGACAGGCGCTGGCGGCGGACCCGGTCGAACAGCACGATCTCCAGCGGCAGCCGGCGCAGCGGGCCCGCCTCGGCGGTCATCCCGGCCATGGTGAGCAGTTGCCGGCAGAGCAGCGAGATGGCCGGGTCGGTGACCGTGTCGACGCCGCCCATCGCGGCCAGCCGGGCCCGTCCGGCGGCGATCGCCTCGGCGCTGTCGGCGGGCGCGGTCAGGGCCAGCGCGGCGACCGCGACGGCGGTGGCGACGACCTCGCTGTCGGCCCCCACCACGCCGCCCCAGCCGCCGTCGTCGTGCTGCTGCCGACGCAGCCATCCGGTGCCGGCGTCGACGAGGTCGGCGCTGCCCACCGGGTCGGCGGCGTGCAGGGCGGCCACCGTGCCGGCGGTGCCCAGCACCGAGGCCGGCGGGTCGTCGCCGAACACCCCGTCGGGGCGCTGCCGGCGCAGCAGCGCCTCCGCGCCGCGGGTGATGGCCCGGTCGAGGGCCTCGGTGGGCACAGCGGTCATGACACGTCCTCCATGGCGGCTCGACGGGGGGTGGCCAGCGCCAGCGCGGGTCGTCCGGTGCCGAGTTCGTGCCCGGCGCGCATCGTCCGCTGGGCCCACCAGGTCAGGGCGACCATCGGCAGCGCCAGCAGCAGTTGCGGGCCGACCCCGAGCCCCAGCCCGACCAGGGCCGAGGCCAGCACCACCCGTTCGACCACCAGGACGGCGTGCGCCCGCAACGCCACCAGCACGGGCATGTCGGCGCGGTGCGCGACGAGCGGGGCCAGGGCGGCGACCCCCAGTGCCACGACGACGGCCAGCGTCGCCAGGTAGCCGGCCCGCCGGGCCGGCCCGGCCAGCAGTCCGGCGGCCAGCGCGGCGGCGACGGTGCCGGCGTAGAGGGCCAGCACCGTGCGCACCGCGAACGGCGCGCCCCGGCGTACCGGCAGGGTGCGGTAGCCGCCGGCCCGGTCACCGTCGATGTCGCGCAGCGCACCGACCAGGTTGGACATCGTGTCGTGCGCCCAGAACGCGAACATCGAGGCGAGCA
This sequence comes from Micromonospora sp. S-DT3-3-22, assembly GCF_015354745.1. Classification (NCBI taxonomy): domain Bacteria; kingdom Bacillati; phylum Actinomycetota; class Actinomycetes; order Micromonosporales; family Micromonosporaceae; genus Micromonospora; species Micromonospora sp. S-DT3-3-22. The sequence continues at coordinate 89,912 of NZ_JACGMO010000001.1, read as the reverse complement.
GCACCGGCACCGCCGACGGCTGTTGCGGGGACAGTCCGACGGTGAGCGTGCCGTAGAGCAGCGCGATCGCGCCGAGCGCGCCCCGGACCAGGTTGCCGGCGATGCCGCGTGCCTTGCACCAGCGGCTGTAGGCGACGATGCCGAACGCGGCGAGCACCGCCGCCGAGGTGGTGCCCCAGCCACCGAGCACCGCCAGCAGCGCGAGGACGGCGAAACAGGCACAGCCGCACCACAGCGCCGTACGGGCGGCCAGCCGGCCGGACGGGATCGGCCGGTGCGGTTTGCTGCCGGCGTCGAGTTCCCGGTCGAAGTAGTCGCCGAGGTAGTGGCCGCCGAGCCAGCCGGCGGTCGGGGCGGCCCAGGCCGACAGCAGCAGCCACGGGTGGTGCGGCCCGTCGGCCAGGGCCGCACCGGCGAGGCCGACCAGCCCGACGTACCACAGGGTGTACGGCCGCCAGGTCTCGACGTGTGCCCGCAGCGCCCGTACGGCGCCGGCCGCGTTCACGCCGTCTCGCTCGTCATCCAGTGCGCGATGCCGGCGAGCACGGTGGCGCTGGGCGACGGGGCGAGCCCGGTCAGCTCGGCCAGTGCCCGCCCGGCGTGCTCCGCCATCTGCCGGCGGGCGCTGCGCACCGCGTCGACCTCGGTGAGCAGGCCGGCGACCCACTCGACGTCCCCCGGGCCGGCCCCGCGCCGGTGCAGCACCGCCATGAGTTCCACCCGGGCGGCGTCGGTGGCGGCGTCGTAGGCGATCAGCAGCGGCAGGGTGGGCCGGCCGTTGTTGAGGTCGCTGGTGGCCGGCTTGCCGGTCTGTTCCGGGGTGGCCACGTAGGACAGCAGGTCGTCGCGGATCTGGAAGGCGATGCCGAGGTGTTCGCCGTAGCGGGCCAGTGCGGCGGCGACCTGCGGTTCGGCCCCGCCGAGCAGCGCGCCGACGTGACACACGGCGCGGAACAGCGCGCCGGTCTTGAGCCGGATCATCTCGGGGTAGCGGCGGGCGCCCTCGTCGAGGTCGCCGACGAGCTGGGTTTCGAGCATCTGCCCCCGGCACAGGTCCCGGCCGGCCTCGGCCAGGGCCGCGACGGCGGCGGCGACGTGCCCGGCCGGCGCGGTCGCCCCGGACTCCACAATGGACTGGAAGGCCGTGAAGATGAGGTGGTCGCCCACCACGATGGCGTTGGGGATGCCGAAGGCGACAGGCACCGCCGGGCGGCCCCGGCGCAGCGTGTCGGCGTCGATGATGTCGTCGTGCACGAGCGTCGCGACGTGCAGGTACTCCATCCCCAGCGCGGCCGGCAGGACGTCGGCCGGTGAACCGCCCACCGCCTCGGCCGCGTGCAGCGTCATCATCGGACGGAGCAGCTTGCCCGCCGGCAGCAGGGCGTAGCGGGCGATCCCGACCAACGGGTCGGCCGACTCCGGCCACCGGCGTCCGAGTTCCGCGTGCAGCAGCCGCCCCGATTCGCTGCGGGCAAGGTCGTCGATGAAGGGCGGATATCGCGTGAAACCAGTAACCGTCATAGCGTGTCGACCCTTTCGCAAAGGCTCGGCCCAGCCGGCACGCGAGACGTTACCTGCCGGTCCGTCCATGAACAACCTTCGGAAAACTGCGCCAGCTATGGAGAAACACGAATGTCACGAACCTATTCACCGGCAAATCGGTCGATGCCAGAGAAATCCGCTGAGCCGCTCACCGTGCGTCACACAGGACCGGGAAAACAGGTACGAACGTCGGATCACCGGTCGGCGGATCAGGCGTCCACGGCGAACTCCAACAGGGTCAGGCCCCCGGTGCCGCGATACGTCCCGACCGGCTTCAGACCCGCCGCCGCGGCCAGCGCCACGTGCTCGGGCACGCCCCGCTCGCGGCCACCCACCAGCACCAGCATCTGCAGGTCGTACGGCGAGCGGTGCGGCACGTACGGGTCGGTCGGCAGCACCTCCACCACCAGCACCCGACCGGTGCGCCCGGCCGCCTCGGCGCACCGGCGCAGGATCGCCGTGGCGTGCCGGTCGCTCCAGTCGGTCAACGCCCGGGACACCACGTACACGTCCGCGCCGGCCGGCAGCTCGGCGAAGAAGTCCCCGACCACGGTGTCGACCCGGTCGGTCAGCCCGTGCGCGGCGAACGTCGCCGTCGCCGTCGCCACTGGCTCACCCCGGTCGACCAGGGTGCCCCGCAGGTGCGGGTGGGTCGTCAGCAGCTCCCGCAGCAGCCCGCCGGCACCCCCGGCGACGTCGGCCACGTGACCCACCCGCTGCCACGGGTAGAGCGCCGCCACCTGCGGCGCGGTGAACCGCTGCTGGCTGAGCATCAGCGCGTCGAAGTAGGCCCGGTAGGACGGGTGCGCGTCGAGGTCGGCCCAGAAGTCCCGCCCGTGCACCGCCTGGTAGCCCGGCCCGCCGGTGCGCACCGCGTGCGGCAGCCCGGTGTAGGCGAGGTCCATCCGCGCCCCGAGACCGTCGAGGTCGAGGTAGCCGCCGTGGCCGCCGCCGTCCCGCTCGCAGAGCAGCTCGCCGACGTCGGTCAGCGCGAACACGTCCGGCTCGGTCTCCGCGAACACGCCCCGGTGGACCAGGTAGCGCAGCAGCCGGCCCAGCGCGTCCGGGTCGGCGTCACAGGCGGCGGCCAGCTTGTCCAGGCCGGTCACCCCGGCCGCGATCCGCTCCGGCACCCGCAGGGTGACCGCCGTGCGTACGGCGAACGGGGTGGCCAGGTCGGTCAGCCGGCCGAGCCGGGCCGCCGCATCGTCATCGGTCGAGGTCTCGATCGTCACCGGGACAGCCCCCCGTCGCGCCGCGCGTCCACGATGGCCGTGGCCTCCGCCGGCCCGAATGCTCCCAGGGACGGCACGACGGCGTCAATATCGACGGTGGAGATCCCATTCACCGTCGTGGAACAATGCGCCGACGGGCCCGGGTGCCCAGACCGGAGGAAGCACCGATGACCACGTCCCTCGTGCCGCAGGTACGGCTCGTCGCGGGCGCCCTGGGCGCCGAGGTCCACGGCATCGACCTGAACACCCTGACCGACGAGGGTTTCGCCCACCTGCACCGGCTGCTGCTCGCGCACCAGGTGGTCTTCGTCGCCGGGCAGACCGGGCTGACGCCGCAGGCGCACATCGCCTTCGGCCGACGCTTCGGCGAGGTCGAGCTGCACCCGTACCTGCCCCGGCTGGAGGGGCACCCGGAGATCGTCCTGATCGACTCCGAGGACGGCGGGAAGGTCGACGTCTGGCACACCGACATGACCTTCCACCAGAGCCCGCCGATCGCCTCGATCCTGCACCTGGTGCAGCTGCCCGAGACCGGCGGCGACACCATGTGGACCAACCAGTGCAAGGTGTACGAGGCGCTCTCCGCGCCGCTGCGGGACCTGCTCGACGGCCTGACCGCCATCCACGTCATCCGGATCGGCACCGAGTTCACCAGCCGGGCCGAGCACCCGGTGGTCCGGGTGCACCCCGAGACCGGCCGCCGCTCGCTGTACGTCAACCGGCTGTTCACGTCGCACATCCCGCAGTTGAGCCGCAACGAGAGCGACGCGCTGCTGGAGTACCTCTTCGCCTTCTCCGAGGGCCCCCAGTTCACCTGCCGGTACCGCTGGCGGGTGGGGGACGTCGCGATCTGGGACAACCGGGTCACCCAGCACTACGCGATCAACGACTACGCGGGCGTCCGGCGCGGGCAGCGGATCACCGTGCTCGGCGACCATCCGACCGGCGACACGCCCCGGTGGGACCACTACGTCGCCGCGCCCGGTCAGCGTTACTGGCCGGACCGGGTCAACGCGGTGGAGAGCTACTGACCGTCCGCGCCGGCGGGCGGCGTCCGCCCGCCGGTGACCGGCGCGGCGACCTCACCAGGTGACCGGGAACGACGCGATGCCGCCGTTCATCCGGTCGTGCCGCCAGGGGATCTCGTCGAGCGGCACCGCGGGGGCCAGCCCCGGCAGCCGCCGCAGCAACTCGCCGATGGACGACTCCACCTGCATCCGGCCCAGCGCGGTGCCCAGGCAGAAGTGCGGCCCGAAGCCGAAGGTGAGGTGCGGTGCGGTCGGCACCCGGTCGATGTCGAACACGTTGGGGTCGGGGAAGACCCGCGGGTCGCGGTTGCCGACCCACGGGATCGCCATCACACAGTCCCCGGCGCGCATCGCCACCCCGCCCAGGGTGAGGTCCTCGCGGACCACCTGGACCCGGAACATGCTGCTCACCGAGGTGTAGCGGAGGATCTCGTCGGTCGCCGAGGAGAGCTTGCCCGGGTCGGCCCGCAGTTTCGCCAACTGCTCGGGGTGCTGGAACAACGCGCGCAGCCCGGCACTCGTCGAGTTGATCTCCAGCCCGCCGAGCAGCACCCCCATCGCCAGCTCGACCAGCTCCGCGTCGTCGAGTTCGTGCGCGTCCCGGCCCAGCACCCAGGCCGAGAGCAGGTCGTCGCCGGGGGTCACCCGCTTGCCCGCCAACTGTCCCGCCAGGTACGCCCGCAGCTCCGCCTGCGCGGCGGCGGCGTCGGCCGAGCCGTACGCGGTGACCGAGTTGAGGCCCTCGATCCAGCCGTAGAACCGGGGCCGGTCGGCCACCGGCACCCCCAGCACGTCGCAGACCACGTGGACCGGCAGCGGCGCCACCAGCGCGGCGACCAGGTCGGCGGGGCGGGGCCCGGCCAGCAGGTCGTCGATCAGCGCGTCGACCAGCCGGCGTACCCGGGGGCGGAAGGTGTCGATCCGGCGGGCGGTGAACGCCCGGCTGGCCACCCGGCGCACGACCGCGTGCGCCGGACCGTCCATGTTCAACTCGCGGGGGCCCGCGCCGTCGGGCGTCCCGGTCGCGCCGAGCGGCAGCCGGGAGAACCGGGGGTCGGCCAGCACCGTGCAGCAGTCCTGGTAGCCGAGCACCAGCCAGGCCGGCCGGCCGTCGGGCAGCCGCACCCGGCTGACCGGCTCGGACACCACCATGTCGAGCAGTTCGGCGGGCAGGTCGCCGGTGAACGGCGCAAAGGGGTAGTCCCGCAGCTCCGAGACGACGGTCATGGCGAGCTACCCACCTGTCGGTCGGCGGTCCACATCGGGCACCGGTAAGACTCGGCCATCGGTACGGCCGGCGTCAATATCCATTGGTCCGGGTGACGATCTTCCGGGTACGGACACCCATCGCCTAGCATCGGTGCACCAGGACTGCCGGGTGGTACGCGCGGATGGGTCGGACTTGACTGCGGCTTTGCGGATTCTGCTGACGACGTGGGGCTGGCGGTCGCATTTCTACGGCCTCGTGCCGCTCGGCTGGGCCCTCCAGGCGGCCGGCCACGAGGTGCGGGTGGCCAGCCATCCGGCGCTGGTGCCGGCGATCACCTCGGCCGGGCTGGCGGCGGTGCCGCTGGGCGCGGACGTCGACTTCGCCACGGCGTTCGCGGGCCGGATCGGCGCGGTGGGCGCCCTGGACCGGGCCACCGACGACGACACCCCGGACGACACGGTCGAGCCGGCGATCACCGCCGACGGCGGGGTGGTCCGGTTCGCCGACGCCCTCCTCGACGACCTGGTCGGTTTCGGCCGCTCCTGGCGACCGGACCTGATGGTCTGGGAGCCGTTCAACCTGGCCGCCGCAGTGGCCGCCGCCGCGCTGGGCGTACCCGGGGTGCGGCACCTGTGGGGGCCGGACTCCTCGGTGACCCTCCGGCTCGACCCGGAGCCGGTGCTCGGCCCGCTGGCCGGCCGGTTCGGGCTCGCCGCGGCCGACGTTGACCTCGCCGGGGTGCTGACCCTCGACCCGGTGCCGCCCCCGATGCAGGTGCCGGCGACCGGCCCGACCCGGCCGGTCCGGTACGTGCCGTACAACGGCCCGGCCGTGCTGCCGGCCTGGCTGCACCGCCCGGCGGACCGGCCCCGGGTCTGCGTCACGGCGGGCACCATGATGGCCGGGGCCGGGCTGGACGACCGGCTGGACCTCCCCCGGGTGGTGCGGGCCGTGGCGGGGCTGGACGTGGAGGTCGTCGTGCTGGTCGAGCCGGCCCAGCAGGCGGCGCTCGGCCCGCTGCCGGGCAACGTCCGGCTGGTCGACAGCCCGCTGGCCCTGCGGCTGGTGCTGCCGACCTGCGCCGCGCTGGTGCAGCAGGGCGGCGCCGGGACCACGATGACGGCGCTCGGCCTCGGGGTGCCGCAGCTCGTCCTGCCGCAGGTCAGCGACCAGCACTTCAACGCCGAGCGGCTGGCCGCCACCGGGGCCGGCACCTGGCTGCCGGACGCGCGGGCCGCCGACGACGACACGCTCCGCGCGCTGGTCGGCGAGCTGATCGCCGACGGCCCGTGGCGCGCCGCCGCCGCGCTGATGCGGGACCGGGTCCACGCGATGCCCACCCCCGCCGAGGTGGTGCCGGCGTTGGTGCACCTCGCCGCGGGCACCCGGAGCTGATCCACCGTCAGACCACCCTAGGAGTCGCAGATGACGCAAGAGCCCATCCCGTACCCGCTCGCTCCGGCTCCCACGATCTACCACCCGTCACCGGACTACACCCGGCTGCGGGAGACCTGCCCGGTGGCGCCCGTCGCGCTGCCCGACGGCGGGAAGGCCTACCTCGCCACCCGGCACGCGGACGTCCGCCGGGTCTTCACCGACCAACGGTTCAGCCGGGCCGCCGCGGCCGGGCCGGACCGCCCGACCCGGGAGCTGGGTTCGCTCGCCGAGGACTCGCTGATCGGGATGGACCCGCCCCGGCACACGACGATGCGCCGGGCGGTGTCGCACGCGTTCACCGTCCGCCGGGTGGAGGCCCTGCGCCCGACGGTGGCCGCGCTCGTCGACCGGATGATCGACGACCTGGTGGCGGCGGGCCCGCCGGCGGACCTGATCCCCCACCTGTCCGCGCCGCTGCCGATCTACGTGATCAGCAAGCTGTTCGGCATCGCGGAACAGGACCAGGACCGGGTACGCGAGTGGTCCGACGCGCTCGTCGGCGACTGGGACGCCGACCCGGCGGCCCCGCAGGCCGCCCTCGACGCGTTCGGCGAAATGATCGTCGCGCGTCGCCGCGAGCCGGGCGACGACCTGATGAGCGCCCTGATCGCGGCCTGGGACGAGCACGACGACCTCACCGAACGGGAACTCGTCTCGGTGACCGCCGGCATCTTCGTCGGCGGCCACGAGACCACCACCAACCAGCTCAACCTGTTCCTGCTCGTGCTGGCCCGGCACCCCGAGCAGCTCGCCGGCCTGCGCGGCGACGACCCGGTCGCGGTGGCCCGGGCGGTGGAGGAACTGTCCCGCTTCATCCAGCTCGGCGACAACGGGGTGCTGCTGCCCCGGGTCACCACCGAGGAGGTGGAACTGGGTGGGGTGTGCCTGCCGGCGGGCACCCCGGTGCTCCCGGCGATCGCCTCGGCAAACCGGGACGCGTCGGTGTTCGCCGGGGCGGACACCCTCGACCTGACCCGGGCCGACAATCCGCACCTGGCGTTCGGGGCCGGCCCGCACCACTGCCTCGGCGCGGCGCTGGCCCGGATGGAGTTGCAGGAGGCCCTCGGTGCGCTGCTGCGCCGGCTGCCCGGCCTGCGCCTCGCCGTGCCCGAGGAGGAGCTGCGGTTCAGGCCCGGCCTGGTGGTACGCAGCCTGGAGGCGCTGCCGGTGACCTGGGACCGGGTCGAGCGGTGACCCTCCCCCGGGCCGTCGACCGGTGACCGGCGCCGCGGCGGTCACCGGGTCGTCCGGCGGCCGGTGACCGGCGCGCGGGCGGTCAGCCGGTGATCCGGGTCGGTGCCGCCGGGTCGAACGCCGCCTCGACGGCCACCTCCTCCACCCCGCGCAGCAGCGCCTCGGCCTGGGCCTCGGTGAAGCAGCCCAGGTCGAAGATCACCTGGAGGAAGATGGTGTCCGGCTGGTCCTCGACGGTGATGAACGCCTGCTCGGGCAGGTGGTCGAGGGTGCCGTCCCAGACCAGGAACGTCTCGCCCGCCCGGCGGCGGATCTGCTCCGGGGTCACCTCGGCGGCGCGGGCGGCGGCCTCCGCCGCCTGCCGGGTCACCATCCGCCGGTCGTTGATCCGGAGGGTCACCCGGGCCGGGTAGCCACGCTCCCCGTCGAGCCGGGCGGCGGCCTCGGCGAGCTGCCCCGGGTCGTAGTAGGCGTACATGCCGGCGGCGACGGAGGCGTGCCGGGCCCGGGTCACCACCTCGTCCACGGTGGTGTCGGTGGTGTCCACGGTGAGCACCCCGTTCTGGCTCAGCGGGGCGATCGCCTCGGCGAACCCCGGCCGGAACCGGTTGCCGACGATGAGTTTGGCGGTCAACGGGCTGACCCCGGTGGCCCGGCCGACCGCCACGGCGATCACCGCGAGCAGCACCCGGGAGGTGTCCGTCCGGGTACGTCGGGCGATGGCCTGCACCGCCAGGTAGGCCGCCGGTGAGCTGAACCGGCCGTGCCAGAACCGCCGGCCGTGCCGCCCGGCCGGGTTGGTGACCTCGCCGAAGGTCGAGGGCGGGAGGTCGCGCAGGTGCGCCTCCCAGTGGCGGACCGCCCGGTCGCTGACCCGGCGCAGCGGCGGGGTGCGCTCCCGCCGGCCGAGGTCGAGCAGCTGCACCGTACGCGGGTCGGGCGTCCGCCGGGCCGTCAGGTCCACCAGCCCGAGGTCGGCCATCACCAGGGCGGTCGCGGTGCCGTCGACGACCAGGTGGTCGAGGGTCAGCACCCGGTGCACCAGGACGCCCCGGTGCCGGATCACCGCCATCCGCACCGACCAGTCCCGGTAGAGGTCGTAGGGGGCCAGCAGCCGGGCGTGGGCCAGCTCGTAGCCGAACTTCGCCACGTCCGCCGGGTCGGCGTCGTCGGGGACGTCCAGCACGTCGAGGGCGATCTCCCCGTCGGCGGCGACCACCTGGCAGGGTTCGCCCCGCTCGTCGGTGCCCAGCCGCATCCGCAGCGCCGGATGCCGGCTCATCAGGTCACCGAGCTGCGCCGCGGCCTGCTCCACGGTGACCCCGGTCGGCACCGGGTGCGCGCCGCTGACGTTGTGCGTCCACCCGGTCTCCCGCATGTCCTGCATGATCGCCAGTTGACCCCAGGTCAGCGGCGCGGTCCCGGCCCCCGGGCCGGCGAACGGGACGAGCACCTGCGCCTCGGCGGTCTGCGCGAACATCGGTCAATCAGAGCAACGGAGATCGGCACGTGTCAACGTCGCAAATCGCCGCCGCCGGCCGGGCCGCGCGGCGGACGACGGGGCTAGGGTACGACCCATGCGGGAGACCGTCCGGATCTGGATCCTGTCGGCCCGGCCCGGCCCGGACGAGCTGGCCCGGTACGACGCGGTGCTCACGGCCGGCGAGCGCAGCCGGGCCGCGGCGCTCGGCCCGGCCGCCGCCCGGGACCGGTTCACCGTGGCGCACGGGGCGCTGCGGCTGCTGGTGGGCGCGGCCCTGGGCGTCGCCCCCGGACGGCTCGCCTGGCGGCGGGGGCGACACGGCAAGCCGACGTTGACCGAGCCCCGGGGCGGGCCACAGACCAGCCTGTCGTACTCCGACGACCTGGTCGCGGTGGCGGTGGGCGGTGACCGGGCGGTGGGGGTCGACATCCAGCACGTGACGCCGGGCCGGGACCCGGTGGCGCTGGCCGCCCGGTTCTTCGCCGCCGGGGAGGCCCGGCACGTCGCCTCGGGGCCGGACGTCGCCGGCCGGGCCGACCGGTTCGCCCGGCTGTGGGCCCGCAAGGAGGCGGTGGTCAAGGCGGCCGGGGAACGGCTCTGGCCGTACCTGGCGCTGCCGGTGCACCGGGGCGACGTGGTGGCCTGCGGCGACCCGCCGGGCGTACACCGGGTCACCGACGTCGCGACCCCGGCCGGCTACCGGGTCGCGGTGGCCCTGACCGGCGACGCGCCCTACGACACGGCGTCGTTCCACGGCCTCGACGGGCCGTCCGGACCGGTCCCGCGACCGGCCGGCTGAAGATCGCGACAGCCGTTGACACCCGCCGATCATGTTTGCTCTGATGGCTCCATGTTGGAGCGTGCGGTCCAGTGATAGAGCCCGACACGACCACCGCGCCGGAGCTGCGCGCGCAGGTCGTCGACACGATGGTCGCGCTGCTGACCCGGATGCTCCGACCGGAGGCCCCGGTCACCGTCGGCACGCAGCTCATGGACGAGCTGGGCCTCAGCTCCTCCCTCGCGCTGGAGCTGCTGCTCGAGATCGAGGACGAGCTGGAGATCCAGATCGACGTCGAGGATCTCGACGAGGACCGGATGGCCACCGTCGGCGACCTGGCCGACTACATCAACCAGCACTGCACCCCCCGCTGACGGCCCGCGACAGGGGCCGGCCGGTATCTTCCGAAGGAGTTCCATGGACCGGCCCCGCCTGAGCGTGGTGATCCCCGCCCACAACAACGCCGTCGCGCTCGACACGACGGTGGCGTCGCTGACCCGGCAGACCCTCCCGGCGCAGGAGTTCGAGGTCATCGTCGGCGACGACGGTTCGGCCGTCCCGCTGGCCCCGGTCGTCGAACGCTACGCCGACCGGCTGCGGATCGCCTGCGTGCGCAGCGAGACCAACCGGGGCCGCAGCGCCAACCGCAACGCGGCGGCGGCCCGCGCCCAGGCCGACATCCTGATGTTCCTGGACGCCGACACGGTCGCCCACCCCACCCTGCTGGCCCGGCACCGCGACCACCACGCCGCACGCGGCGGCCGGCCCGGGGTCCTGCTCGGCCAGCGCTACGACCTCGACTGGGCCGGTGCGGACGCGCTGCGCCGGGGCGAACCCGTCGGCCCGGAGCTGCTGGACGCCGAGCGGAGCGACCCACGGCTGGAGGACATCGCCCACCCGCAGCGCATCCGCGACTTCCCCAGCGCGCCCTGGGTGCTGGGCCTTACCCACAACGCCTCGGTCGACCGGGAGTCGTTCCTGCGGGTGGCCGGCTTCGACGAGGCGATGGTCAAGTGGGGGTTCGAGGACCTGGAGTTCTTCTACCGGGTCTTCCACCTGCACGGGGGCCGGCCCGACCTGTTCGAGCTGGACGTCGAGGCGACGTCGTACCACCTGCCGCACTTCCGCAAGACGTCCAACGGGCTCGCCTCGATGGACAACATGAAGTACCTGCTGCGCAAGCATCTGCGCTACGACGTCGAGGTGCTGTACGCGATCAACACGTTCGGCCGGCACCTGGGCCGCATCCGGCTCTACGGCCAGGCCATCGAGGCGTACCGGCGGGCGGGCCTGGGGCGGCCGGAGGCGCTGCCCGACGCGCTGCGCAAGGAGCTGGCCACCCGTACGGCGCTGGTGATCGGCAACGGGGTGTCCACCCTGGAGCTGGGCCCCGACTCGCAGACCTTCGACCACGACGCCCCGGCCGGGCCGACCAACGCACACCTGATCGGCACGGTGCTCCAGCAGTTCAAGGCCGGTGCGCTCGACGTGATCGTCAACGTCGACCTGTGGCGCTTCCTGCTCCCCGAGGACCTGCCGGCCTTCCTGACCCGGGGGCTGCTCAAGGCCGACCGGATCGAGCTGGTCTGCACCCACGCCCCGGTCGACCAGCGGGCGATGCTGCCGGTGCCCCTCGTGGCCGACCTCGACTACGTGACCGACATGCTGGACCAGCACTTCGCCGTCACCGTCGCCCGGCACGACGGGGCGACCCTGCTCACCGTCCGCTGAGGTCGCCCCGGGCGCGGTGCCGGCAGGGCGCCGCAGCCGCGACCGGGGGTGCGGCCGGGACGACGGTCAGGCCCCGGGCGGGCCGAACACCAGGCTGACGTTGTGGCCGCCGAAGCCGAACGAGTTGGACATCACCGTGGTCACCGCCACGTCACGCGGCTGCTTACGGATGTGGTCGAGGTCGTCGCCCGGGTCGGGGTCGTCGAGGTTGTGGGTCGGCGGGAGCAGACCGCGGCGCAGCGCCTCGACGCCGATCGCCGCCTCGATCACCCCGGAGACGCCGAGCACGTGCCCGGTGACCCCCTTGGTGGAGCTGACCGGCGGGCCCGCCGCGCCGAAGACGTCCCGCAGGGCGGCCACCTCCGCCGCGTCCCCCGCCTTGGTGCTGGTGCCGTGGGCGTTGAGGTAGCCGATGTCGTCGGGGCCCAGCCCGGCGTCCCGCAGCGCCGTGCGCATGCAGTGCGCCGCGCCCGACCCGTCGGGGCGGGGGGTGGTCGGATGGTAGGCGTCGTTGTTCGCGCCCCACCCGAGCAGGTCGGCGCGCCGCCGGGCACCGCGCGCCACCGCGTGCGTGGTGCGTTCCAGCACGAGCACCCCGGCCCCCTCGCCGAGGACGAGACCGTTGCGCCGCCTGTCGAACGGTCGGCTCGCCTCCGTCGGGTCCGACCAGCCGTGGGCGAGCGCGCGGGCGTTGCCGAACGCGTCGGCGAAGGTCGGGAAGAGCGGCGCCTCGCTGCACCCGCAGAGCACCAGGTCGGCCTCGTCGGCGCGCAGGATGCGCAGCGCCTCACCGATCGACTGGGCCCCGGCCGCGCAGGCGGTGCCGATCGACGAGGTGTAGCCCCGGATCCCGTGCCTGATGGCGATCCGCGCCGCGCCCATGTTGGGCAGGGTGCCGGGCAGCATGTACGGGCTGACCCCGAGCCGGCCCCGCTCGGCCCGCGCGAGGACCTGGGTCGCCAGGGTGGACAGGCCGCCGACGCCGGAGACGATCACGGCCACCCGGTACGGGTCGACGTCCCGGCCCACCTCGACTCCGGCGTCGGCCAACGCGTCCCCGGCCGCCCGCAGCGCCATCACCACCGCGCGGTCCACCACCCGGGACTCGGGGCCGGGCAGCACGCTGGCCGGGTCGATGTCCGGGCTGAACGCGGCGACGTCGACGACCCCGTGCACCGGGTGCCCCTCGGGTGGCCGGGTCAGGCCGGACCGTCCCGCGCAGACCGCGTCGAACACCTCGGCGGCGGTGCTGCCGACCGGGCTGACCAGCCCGATCCCGGTCACCGTCACGCCGGCACGCATGCGCGTCCCCCCTCGCCCCGCTGCACCGGACGCTTGATCGACCGCCTCCGGGGCGGCACGGCGGGCACGGTCAGTGTGCCGAGGTGGGCTGGACGCGGCCGGCCACCGTGCGGCAGAACTCGCCGACGGTCATCATCGCCAGTGCCTCGGCCTCGTCGTCGTCGAACGTCACCCCGAACTTGTCCTCCACCCGCACGGCCAGTTCGGCGAGGCCGAGCGAGTCGACGTCGAGACCGGCCGGACCGAACACCGTGTCGTCGTCGGCGCCCTCGATGTCGTACTTCATCTCGGTCAGCGCGGCGAAGAGGAACGCGCGGATCTCATCGGTCATGGTCGGGGTTTCCTTTCCGGAGGTCGGCGTCGGCGGACCCGGCCGCCGGTGGGACACGGGAGGCGTGGCAGTGGCCGGGGACGCGGCCGGGAACCAGGTGCGACGTCGGCGTGACCGTCGCCGCTCTGGTCACCGGAGCAGCCGCTCCGTTTCGATCGACCTTACTCAATCAAGACCGTTGCGCAAGGTCCACCCGGACGGTGCCGCCCGGCCGATCGGCCGCCGGATCGACGACCCGCACCGGGAGCCGATCGTGCCCCCGCAGCATGAGCTGCCGTGGCTCGCCGGGGGTCGCCGCGAGCGCCAGCGCCGGGAACCGGTCGAGCAGCCGGGGCAGGGCGAGCCGCCCCTCCGTCCGGCCGAGCGCCGCACCGACGCAGTAGTGCGGCCCGGCGCTGAACGCCAGGTGCCGGTTGTCCGCCCGGGACGGATCGAACACGTCCGGATCGGGGAACCGTCGCGGGTCCCGGTTGGCCGCGCCGGTCAGCACCAGTGCCGTCCGTCCACGGGGGACGTCCACCCCGGCGACCTCGGTGTCCTCGGCGGCGTAGCGCACCGCGAAGTGCACCGGCGGCTCGTAGCGCAGGATCTCCTCGACGTACGCCGGGGCGAGGGACGGGTCGGCACGCAACGCGGCCAGCGCGGCGGGCCGCGCCAGCAGCAGGGTCAGCCCGCTGCCGAACAGGTTGGCGGTGGTCCGGAACCCCGCGTTGTACGTGACGATCAGGTTGGCCAGCAGCTCCGCCTCCGACAGCTGGTCGGGGCGTTCGGCGCGGAGGCGGGCCAGCGCCGAGACGAGGTCGTCGCGGGGTTCCGCCCGGCGGGCGGCGAGCAGCGTGGTGAAGTACCCGGCCAGTTCCTCGGCGGCGCGGTTGGCGGCGCGGATCTCCCGGAACGAGCGCGGCCCGATCTCCAGCACCGCGTCGAACGCCCGCACCCGGGACGGGAACCAGGCCCGGTCGGAGTGCGGCACCCCGAGCAGCTCGCCGACGACGGCGCTGGGCAGCGGCAGGGCGAACGCCGCCATGAAGTCCACCGGCCGGCCGGCCGCGCCCGCCTCGGCGAGCCCGTCGAGCAGCCCGTCGGTGATCCGCACGATCGCCGGTTCCAGGGCGGCGACCCGGCGGGCGGTCAGCGCCTGGCCGAACAGGTGACGCACCCGCGCGTGGTCCTCGGCCGGGGCGTTGAACATGCTGGCCTGGAGGGTCCGCAGCACCGCGTGGTCACGCCAGCGGACGCCGGCGCGGTCCAGGTACTGCGCGTCGAGCACCCGGAAGACCGGGTCACGCAGCACCCGCTGGGCCGCCTCGTACCCGTGGACCACCACCGCGTGCGGTGCCGTCGGGGCGAGCGCGACCGCCTCCCCCAGCTCGTGCAGCCGGGCATAGTACGGGTACGGATCGCGTCGGACCTCGTCACCGAGCAGCTCGTCGAGGGATACCGGGAACCCCATGGCGCTCCTCGTACGGCGGGCACGGGCGGAGGATGCCGTGACGATAGACGCATCGACGGCGGCCTGTCCACGGTCGGCCTCCCGTCGGACCGGCTCGGCCTCCCGCCGGGCCGGTGCCGGACCTGGGTGTGACAGTGGGGACGCCGCCGGACAGGTAGGGGGTGGAACGGCCGACCGAGAGGTGCACATGAGCAGTGCTGATGACGGCGTACGGGAGCGACGATTCCGCTCCCTGCACGCCGCGACATACCCGGACCTGCTGCGGTTCGTCCAGCGGCGGGTCCCACCCAGCGAGGCCGAGGACGTCGTCTCGACGGTCTTCCTCACCGCCTGGCGACGGTTCGACGACCTCCCCGCCGACGCCCGTCCGTGGCTGTTCGGGGTGGCCCGCCGCACGATGGCGAACCACACCCGGGGCTGGCTGCGTCGGCAGGCCCTGGACGTGCGGCTGGTGGCGGCGGACGGGCCGGCGTACGGGGACGACACGGTCGACGCCGCCGCCCGGATCGACCTCGACCGGGCCTGGCGCAGCCTGCGACCCGCCGACCGGGAGGTGCTGGCGCTGGTGGCGTTCGACGGGCTGACCGCCGGGCAGGCGGCCACCGTGCTGGGCTGCCGCCGTTCGACGTTCGCCATGCGGCTGGGCCGGGCCCGGGAACGCCTCCGGGCCGCGCTGGAACCGGCCGCCGCCCGCCCGCACGCCCTCACCGTCTTCAAGGAGCAGCAGTCATGACGGATCTGGAACGCCTCGCCGCGTTGGACCCGGCGCGTGGGGTCCAGCCGACCCCGGCCGACTGGGAACGGGCCACCGCGGTCGTCGACGGGATCGTCGCGGGCCGGGCCGTCGCCCGCCCCGCACCGGCACGCCGCACGGTGACCAGGCGCGGGGTGGTCGGCCTGGTCGCCGCCGGGGCGCTCGCGGTGGTGGGTGCGGTCGCGGTGCCCGCGCTGCTACCTGGGCCGATGGACCGGGCCTTCGCCTCCTGGACCCCGGTGCCCGGCGCGCTCACCGGCGAGCAGGTCATGCCGCAGGCCCGCCGGTGCGCCGAGAGCGGGGTGGGCAGCGACCCGGGGGCACCGGTCGGCCCCTCCGACGTGCTCCTGGCCGAACGTCGGGGGGTGGCCACCCTGCTGATCCAGCGGCGTGGCTCGGGCGTGATCGAGTGTATGAGCGTGGACGACGGCCGGCCGGCCGCGATGACGTTGGCGGACGGCCCCCTGCCGCCCCCCGCCGCCGGCACCGTCAACGTCGAGACACGCAGTTCGGTCGGCTCCGGCCGCGACCAGTACTCCAACGCCGTGGGTCTGGTCGGCCCGTCGGTCACCGGCGTCGACCTGGTCCTCGCCGACGGCAGGACCATCCGGACCAGCACCGGGGGCGGGTGGTGGGCCGCGTGGTGGCCGGGGCCGGAGGGCGGCGAGGTCGGCAGCATCACGGTGGTCGTGCACCGCCCCGCCGGCTCCACCACCCACCGGATCGAGGACCTGTGACCGGCGGCCCGGCGTACGGCGTGGTGGGCAACGCCGTACGCCGGGCCGGCGGACCGCCGGTGCCGCGCGGGGCGGGCCGGCCCGCGCGGTGCGCCGGCCGCCGTCGGGTGGGCGGGTCGGGCCCGGCCGGTCAGGAATCGAGAAGCCGTCGGCCCGCGCCCGGTCGTAGCCTTCTCGCAGGTGGCCGGCAGGGTGCCGCGCCCCGTCCGACCAGCGAGGGAGACCGCGTGGCCACGAAGAAGCCGACCACCACGTCCGACGGCGACACCAGCGGGGAGGCCGGGGACGGGTTCACCGCCGAGGAGCGGGCCGCGATGCGGGAACGCGCCGCCGAGTTGCGGGCCGAGGGGCGCAAGGGCGCCAAGAAGGCCGACGGCATGCAGGCGGTCCTGGACCGGATCGCCCAGATGGCCCCGGCGGACCGGACGCTCGCCGAGCGGGTGCACCTGACGGTCAGTACGGCGGCTCCGCAGCTGTCGCCGAAGACCTGGTACGGGATGCCCGCGTACGCCAACGAGGACGGCAAGATCGTCGTGTTCTTCCAGGACGCCGGCAAGTTCAACTACCGGTACTGCACCCTCGGCTTCCAGGAGGCGGCCCACCTCGACGACGGCGACCTGTGGCCGGTGTCGTACGCCCTGCGGGCGTGGAGCCCGGAGGTGGAGAAGCGGGTCCGGGACCTGGTGACCACGGCGGTCTCCTGACGGCCGCCGGTCGGGCGGGGCGGGTGTCAGCGCCCCGCAGGCGGGTAGGCGGGGTGGATGACGCCCACCAGCAGAGCCCTGATCGCCGGTGCGGCCGGCGCGTCCGCCCTCAACGCCGTCACCTACCTCGACATGGCGCTGCGGGCCCGGCCGGCCAGCAGCGCCGCCGAGGACAGCGCCGGCCGGCTCGCCGACCTGGCCCACGTCGACCTCGGCGACCAGCGTACGGCCGCGAACCGCCGGTCCGGGCTCGGGCCGCTGCTGGGCTACGCCACCTCGGTGGCCGCCGCGGCGGGGTACGCGGCGGCGGGCGGTCGCCGGCTGCCGCTGGCCGTGTCCGCCCTGGCGCTGACCGGCCTGGCGATGGTCGGCTCCAACGGCCCGCTGACCCTGCTGCGGGTGACCGATCCCCGGACCTGGTCGGCCACCGACTGGATGACCGACCTGGTGCCGCACCTGGCGTACGGCGCGGTCACCGCCGTCACCCTGCGCGCGCTGCGCTGATCACGGGTGACGGCCGGCACCGGTGTGTTTTGCGCCAGGATGCCCGGGTAGGGGAGGAACACCCGATCCCCGCTCCGCGAAGAGGTGCCACCCAGATGGAATCCCGCAAGCCGACCGAGGTCGTCAAGGACGTGGTGGACGCCGCAGCCGAGAAGGTGTCCCACCTGATGACCCCCGAGGTCCCCGGAGCGCCGGGCAGCGCTCCGCCGACCGTCGACGAACCCACCACCCCGCACGACCCGCTGCCACCCAGGAAGGAGCAGGGCGCACCGCAGACGCGTACCCCGACCGGCGCGGCCACCGGCGCACCGACCGTCGCCAACGGCCAGCAGGGTGCGTTCCTCACCACCTCGCAGGGTGCCCGGCTGCGCGACACCGACCACTCCCTGAAGGCCGGCCCGCGCGGCCCGACGCTGCTCCAGGACCACCACTTCCGCGAGAAGATCACCCACTTCGACCACGAACGCATCCCGGAGCGGGTGGTGCACGCCCGGGGCGCGGGCGCGCACGGCGTCTTCACCGGGTACGGCGCGCAGGAGGTGACCCGGGCCGGTTTCCTGCGCAAGGGTAAGGAGACGCCGGTGTTCGTCCGGTTCTCCACCGTCCTGGGTTCCCGGGGCTCGGCCGACACCGTGCGGGACACCCGGGGGTTCGCCACCAAGTTCTACACCGACGAGGGCACCTTCGACCTGGTCGGCAACAACATGCCGGTCTTCTTCATCCAGGACGCGATCAAGTTCCCGGACATCATCCACGCCGGCAAGCCGCACCCGGACCGGGAGATCCCGCAGGCGCAGAGCGCCCACGACACCTTCTGGGACTTCGTCTCGCTGCACACCGAGGCGCAGCACCACACCATGTGGAACATGTCCGACCGGGGCATCCCACGCTCGTACCGCACCATGGAGGGCTTCGGGGTGCACACGTTCCGGCTGGTCGACGAGGCCGGGGCGACGGTGCTGGCGAAGTTCCACTGGAAGCCGAAGCTGGGCGTGCACTCGCTGGAGTGGGAGGAGGCGCAGCTGCTCAGTGGCATGGACCCCGACTTCCACCGGCGTGACCTCTACGACGCCATCGAGGCCGGGGCGTACCCGGAGTGGGAACTCGGCCTCCAGGTCTTCCCGGACACCCCGGAGGAGACCTTCGCCGGCATCGACCTGCTCGACCCCACCAAGATCGTGCCGGAGGAGCTGGCGCCGGTGCAGCCGGTCGGGAAGCTGGTGCTCAACCGGACGCCGACGAACTTCTTCGCCGAGACCGAGCAGGTCGCCTTCCATCTCGGCCACCTGGTGCCGGGCATCGACGTCACCAACGACCCGCTGTTGCAGGGCCGGCTCTTCTCGTACGTCGACACGCAGCTCACCCGGCTGGGCGGGCCGAACTTCTCGCAGATCCCGGTCAACCGGCCGCACGCGCCGGTCAACGACATGCTCCGCGACGGGTTCCACCAGCACGCCGTGCACGCCGGGGTCGCCCCGTACCGGCCGAACTCGCTCGACGGGGGCAACCCGTTCCCGGCCGGGGACGCCGAGCACGCGTTCGTCGACGTGCCGGTGACCGTGGCCGAGGCCCCGAAGGTCCGCGCCAACCCGGCCTCCTTCGACGACCACTTCAGCCAGGCCCGGCTGTTCTGGCTGAGCATGTCGCCGGTGGAGCGGGAGCACATCGTCCGGGCGTACACCTTCGAGTTGGGCAAGTGCCACCACCAGGCGATCCGGGAACGGCAGGTGCAGTGCCTGGCCAACATCGACCCGGTGCTCTGCGCGCAGGTGGCCACCGGTCTGGGCCTGCCGACGCCGGAGCCGACCGTGCCGCTGGCCGACGTCGCGCCCAGCCCGGCGCTGTCCCAGCTCGGCCGCACCTGGCCGGCCGACGGCCGGACGGTCGGCATCGTGGTCGACGCCGACACCGGCACCGACGACGTCGAGCAGGTACGCCGGGAGGTGTTCGCCGCCGGCATGGTGCCGCTGGTGATCGCCGCGCACGGCGGTACGGTGGGCGGCCTGACGGTGCAGCGGACCTTCGCCACCGGCCGCTCGGTCGAGCTGGACGCGCTGCTGCTGGCCGGGGCCCCCGCGCCGGCACCGGACGCGCTGCCGGCCCTGGACGCGAAGGCCGGCGCGGCGGACGCCGGCGTCGTCGACCCCCGGGTGCTGCTGCTGGTGCAGGAGTGCTGGCGGCACGCCAAGGTGATCGGCGGTTGGGGCGCGGGCGTGCGGGTGCTGGAGCTGGCCGGGGTGGCCGGCGCGGCGGGCGTGGTGGCCGGTGACTCGCCGACCGGCGTGCTCGCCGACGCGCAGACCCTGCTGGCCGCGCACCGGGTCTGGGAACGTTTCCCCGCCTCGGTCTCCTGACCGCACGGCTCGTCGACGGGGGTGTCCGCACCGGACGCCCCCGTCGCGCTCTGCGCATCCGTCCCACCGAGGGCCGCCGATGAACGGGGTTGCCGGAAGACCGTACCGTCGTGCTGTGGCCACCGAGGCAGAGCTCTCCAGCCGTGGTTTCGTGATCATCATGTTGGGCGTCGGCGTACTGCTCTGCTGCGGCGTGCCGGCCGGCAGCGTCTACCTCTACCGCAAGGACACCCGGGACGAGCCCGGCATCCGCGCCGCCGCCGACGCCTACCTGTCCGCCGTGGTCAGGCATGACTACAACGGCGCGTACGACATGTTGTGTGCGGCCGACCGACGCCGGGAGTCGCGGGCGGACTGGCTGGACCGGCCGGCGGCCGGGTACGGGGTGACCGGGTTCCGGATCACCGACGTGACGATCGAGCGTCCGAGCGAGACACCGACCCTGCGGTGGGTGACCGCCGAGGTCACCTATTCGGACCAGGCACCCCGGACGGTGCACCTGAACATCGAGCAGCAGGACGGCGACTGGAAGGTGTGCGGCCCGGACGTACGGTGACCGGCCCCCGGCCGCGCGGGCGCGGGCGGTACGGCCGGGCGGTGCGGGCGCGGGCGGCGTGGGCCGACCCCGGGTGCGGTCGACGGGCGCGTATTGACGGCAGATGTCAGACGAATTACGTTTGCGATCGTCGATACATTTCCTATCGTGGCCTGCACCCCGACGAGGAGCGTGCACATGTCCAGACGCAGAATCGCCCTGCTGTTCCCGGTGCTGCTGGCGGCGAGCCTCGGCACCGCGGTGGTCACCGGTGCGGCGGTGCTCAGCAACGCCCCGCCCGCGCAGGCGCTGGAGAACGGCCTGGCCCGCACCCCGCAGATGGGCTGGAACGACTGGAACTCGTTCGGGTGCAACGTCAACGAGACGCTCATCCGGCAGACCGCCGACACGCTGGTCTCCAGCGGCATGGCCGCCGCCGGCTACGAGTACGTCAACATCGACGACTGCTGGTCGACCAAGCAGCGCAACGCCAGCGGCGACCTGGTCGCCGACCCGGCGAAGTTCCCCAGCGGCATGAAGGCGCTCGCCGACTACGTCCACGGCAAGGGGCTGAAGCTCGGCATCTACTCCTCGGCCGGGACGACGACCTGCGCCGGTTACCCGGCCAGCATCAACTACGAACAGCGCGACGCCAACCTCTGGGCGTCCTGGGGCATCGACTACCTCAAGTACGACAACTGCGGCGACCACCTCGGTCGCAGCGGGCAGCAGCGCTACACCGCGATGCGGGACGCGCTGGCGGCCACCGGCCGGAAGATCCTCTACAGCCTGTGCAACTGGGGCCAGGAGAGCGTGTGGACCTGGGGCGCGGCGGTGGGCAACTCCTGGCGCAACACCGGCGACATCGGCGGCAACTGGAACTCCATCATGGGCATCCTCGACCAGCAGGTCGGCAAGGACTCGTACGCCCGGCCCGGCGCGTGGAACGACCCGGACATGCTGGAGGTCGGCAACGGCCCCACCGACACCGAGTCGCGGGCCCACTTCAGCCTCTGGGCGCTGCTGAACGCGCCGCTGCTGGCCGGCAACGACCTGCGCTCCATGTCGGCGGCCACCCGGACCATCCTGACCAACACCGAGGTCATCGCGGTCAACCAGGACTGGGGCGGCCGGCAGGGCTACAAGATCAGCGACAGCGGTGACCTGGAGGTCTGGCGTAAGCCGATGTCCACCGGCGCGGTGGCCACGGTGCTGCTCAACCGGGGTGGCGGCACGGCCACGGTCGCCACCACGGCCAGCGCGCTGGGCCTCGGCAGCGCCTCGTCGTACGCGGTGCGGGACCTCTGGGCGCACAGCAGCTCGACGTCGGGCGGCACGATCAGCGCCTCGGTGCCGGCGCACGGCGCGGCCATGTTCCTGGTGACCGGCGGCGGCACTCCCCCGCCCACCACCCCGCCCCCGACCACCCCACCCCCGACCACTCCCCCGCCGACCACCCCGCCACCGGGCACGACGTCCGCCGTACGCAGTGTCTCCGCCGGCCGGTGCCTGGACGTCAACGGCGCGGCGCAGACCAACGGCGCGACCACCATCGTCTGGGACTGTCACGGCCAGGCCAACCAGTCGTGGACCTCGACCGGCAGCCAGGAGCTGCGGGTCTACGGCACCAAGTGCCTGGACGTCAACAACGCCGGCACCGCCAACGGCACGTCGGTGATCATCTGGGACTGCAACGGCCAGTCGAACCAGAAGTGGCGCTTCAACGCCGACGGCACCGTCACGGCGGTCGGCTCGGGCCGGTGCCTGGACCTGGTGGGCAACGGCACGGCCAACGGCACCCGTACCCAGATCTGGGACTGCAACGGCGCGACCAGCCAGCGGTGGAGTCGCAGCTGACCAGGTGCGCCCGGTAGCCGGGCAGCGGTCGACGACGCGCCGCCGTGGGCACCGCCCCGCGCGGCGCGTGGTCATCCCCGCGCGGCGAGGACCTCGCGCCGCGTGGCCGCGTACCCCCGGCAGCCGCTCCTGCGGCCACGCGGCGGCACCGAGCCGACGGACGGGTGAACGGGCGCGCTCCCGGTGGCGGGGCTAACCCGTGGGGGCGAAGGTGTCGTGCAGCGCCGGTTCCAGCGACCGGCCGGTGGTGGGTTCGACGAACAGCTCGGCCAGCAGCAGGTCGGCGAGGTGGGTGGGGTTGAGGCCCGCCTCCCGGCGCGCGAGGCCGTGCAGCAGGCCACCGCAGCCCAGCGCGGCACGTACGGCGGGGGCGGGTAGGCGGCCGACCCGACGCGGCTGGCCGACGGCGGCGGCGATCCGGGTCAGCATGGTCGCCCAGGTGAGGTTCTCGTCGGCGACCGGGACGTCCGCGTCGCGGGCCTGTTCGAGCGCGTCGGCGGCGACCTCGGCCACGCTGCGCGCCGAGGCGGCGGCGGTGCCGCCGACGGGGACCGCCAGCGGTGCCCGGGACCGTGCCCACCGGTCGAGCGGGCCGGCCCAGTTGGGCAGCCGGTCGCCGGCCCGGCCGAAGACGAACGGCAGCTCCAGGACGGTGACCGGGAGCTGCGGGCCGGCGGCGGCGCGGCCCTCGGCGGCCTGTTCCCGCCGGCACCGGATGTAGACGTGCCGGTCCGCCAGCCGCCACTGCGGATGCCGCCGGTCGAAGAAGGTGTAGTACGACCCGGTCAGGACCGCCCGGGTGAGGCCCTCGGCGCGGGCGGCGGTGAGCAGGCGTACCACCGGGTCGACGAGTTCGCGGCGCAGCAGCGGGTGGATCGGCCGGGGCAGCACCCGCTGCTCGTCGGCCCGGGTGGCGAGGACGACACCGTCGTGGCCGGCGAGCAGTGGCCGCAGGTCGTCGGTGGAGGCGGACTCGACGTCGAGCAGGTGGTCCACACCGGGCCGGGCGGTACGGGCCGCCGTGGTCACCGCGTGCCCCCGCCCGCGCAGCACCTCGACGACGTGCGCGCCGATCAGGCCGCTGCCACCCACCACGAGGATTCTCACGTCTCATCGTCCACTGCGGACCCGGCCGCTTGTCAAGCCACGCTCCCCCGCCGTCGGTCGACGCCGCCCGGTCCCGGTGGCCGCGCCGACGTCCCGCCACCGGCGGGTCGGGTCAGGTCGCCAGTTCGGCGAGGAGCCGCTCGGCCCGGCGGGTGTGCAGGAACGCGCCCCGCTCGGCGGACACCGTCCGGGCCCGTTCGGCGGCGGCCCGGACGACCTCGACCGGCTCGCCCCGCGCCCGCAGCAGCCGGGCCCGCAGCAGGAGCAGCAGCCCCTCCGGGTGCCGCTGGCCGCACGACTCCAGATAGTGGTCGGCCTGGTCGAGCGCGGTCGCGGCGGCGTCGACCGCGCCACCGGCGAGGAGCATCTCGCCGAGGAGACCGTGCCAGGCGGCGACGTCCGAGCGGGGCGGGTCGAGCAGGTGCGCGGCGATGAGCTGCCGGGCCCGGTCCGCGTTGCCGAGCGGGTCCCGGCCGGTCACCGCCAGCGCCCAGCAGCGGGCCAGCCGCTGGTAGGTGCCGAGGAAGACGAACGAGAACCCGGGGTCGACGGCGATCCCCCGGCCGGACGTGCGCAACGCCAGCATCGGATCGCCGACGATCACCGCGATGCGGGTGGCGGCGCACGCCCACACCGTCACCATGTACGGGTCGTCGCCGGCCAGGCCCGCCAGCCCGTCGAGCATGGTCCGGCCGTCGGCCACCGCGCCGTGCAACGTGGTGACCTCGGCCAGCATCGCGGCCATCAGCAGTTGGAGGTCGTGCCGGACGGGGTCCTCGTCCCGGCGCGGAATGTCGAAGATCATGTCCCGGGACCGGTCGAGCCAGCGGACCGCCTCACCGATCTCCCCGTAGTCCCACTGTTGCAGACCCCACGCGTGCAGGCCGCAGGCGAGCACCCACGGGTCGGCGGACTCCTGCCCCCGCTCCAGCAGCCGGCGGGCCAGCGGGGCGCTGCGGTCGAGGTCGATCGCCTGGACCAGGGCGGCCCAGCGGGAGTAGAGGAAACCGGCCGCCTCCCGCTCCCGGCCGAGGTCCCGGGCCAGGTGCTCGGCCCGCTCCAGCAGGTCGGTCACCGAGAAGCCGTACATCGACCGCATCCCGAGGACGGCGGTGAGCTGGGCCAGCGCGGACAGCTCCCACCCGGCGAGACCCGCGCCGCGCGCCACCTGCACCGCCGAGCGCAGCCACCGCTCGGCGACGTCGAGCGCCGACTTGCCCGCCGCGTGCCGGCCCGCGCGGATCAGCGCCTGCGCCGTACGGGCCGGTTCGGCGAGCAGGCCGGCGGACCACAGGTGGTGGGCGAGGCGCTCGACCACCGTCTCGGCGTCCGGGCCGCCCCGTTCGAGCGCGTCCGCGATCCGCAGGTGCAGCCGTCCCGCCTGGGCCGGCCGGGTCGTCGCGGTCACCGCCTCGCGTACCAGGTCGTGGGCGAACCGCAGCGAGAACGGGTCGTCCGGGCGGCTGCGGAGCATGCCGAGCGCCTGCACCGGTTCCAGCAGTTCCAGGCAGCGGTCCAGGTCGAGCCCGGCCGCGCGGGCGAGCAGCCCGAGTTCCACGTCCCGGCCGATCGACGCGGCGATCCGGAGCAGGTCGCGGCTGTCGTCGTCCAGCCCGGACATCCGGTCGATCACCACGTCCCGCACGGTGGCCGGCACGCCCGCGCACCCCCGGGGCCGGTCGGTGAGCAGCCGGGACAGTTCCCGGACGAAGAACGGGTTGCCGGCGGTGCGGGCGAGGATGCCCCGGGTCGACTCCGGGGTGGGCGTCGAGCCGGTCTCCCGGCGGATGAGTTCGGCCACCTCGGTCTCGGTGAGGTTGCCGAGGCGGATCCGCTGGTGGCCGGGGAGCCGGCTGACCGTGGCGAGCATCCGGGACAGCGCGGAGCCCGGGGTGGGGGCGTGGTCGCGCAGCGCGCCGACCAGGGTGGTGCCGGCGGGCAGCCGGGCCGCCAGGTGGCTGATCAGGTGCAGGGCCGCGCTGTCGCCCCACTGGAGGTCGTCGAGCGCGAGCACCGTCGGCCGCCGCGCCGAGGCCGCGGCGACGATCGCGACGACCTGTTCGAAGAGCCGGAACGGGAAGCCGTTGTCGGGCAGCACGGGCGCGGCGAGGACGTCCCGGCGCGGCTCCAGCAGGCTGCCCAGTTCCCGGCCGACCGGGGTGTCCCCGGGCATCCCGTCGAGGACGGCGCGGATGGCCTGGACCCACGGCCACATCGCGGGTGCGCCACCGCCGTCGAGGCACTGCCCCCAGACGACGAGCGCGCCGCGCCGCGCCGCCTCGGCGGTGGCCTCCCGGAGCAGCCGGGTCTTGCCGACCCCGGGCTCACCCTGGACGAGCACCAGCGCGGTGCCGCCCGCGAAGGCCGCCGTGGTCGCGTCCCGCAGGGTCGCCAGTTCGCCGGCCCGGCCGACCAGGCCGTCACCGGTCGGGGCCGGCGGCGCGGGTGGCACGGCGGGGGCCGGCAGCGACGTCCGGCCGAGCGCGCGGTGGTACGCCTGGGTCAGCGCCGGGCCGGGGTCGACCCCCAGTTGCTCGGCGAGGTCGGCCCGGACGGCCCGGAACACGGCCAGCGCCTGCGCCTGCTGGCCGGCGGCGGCCAGCGCGGTGACCAGTGCCGCCTGCACCGGCTCGTGCAGGGGCGTCATCGTCGCCGCCAGCCGCAGGGGGGCCAGCACCTGGTGCGGCTGTCCGGCCGCGACGGCCAGGTCGGCGGCGGCGACGGCGGCGGCGAAGAACTCCCCGTCCAGGGCAGCGAAGAGGGCGACGGCGCCGGGCCGGTGCAGGTACCCGTCGCCGGCCGGTCCCCGCCACAGCGCGAGCGCCCGGCAGTACGCGTCGAGGGCGTCGGTGTCCCGGCCCCGGGCCAGGTGGGCGGCGGCGGCCCCGGTGTGCCCACGGAACGCCATCAGGTCGAGCAGTTCCGCCGTGGCGGACAGGCGGTAGCCGGTCGCGTGCCGGTGCAGGTAGGAGCCGACCGCCCGGGGCGGCAGTCCGGGTTCGAGCAGGCGGCGCAGCGCACCGACGTATTTGTGGATGACGTTGACCGCGGTCGCGGGCGCGTCGTCGCCCCAGACGAGGTCGATCAGCTCGGTGGTGCTGACCGGTTCCCCGGCGCGGGCCAGCAGCAGGACCAGCAGGTAGGCCCGCTGGCGGGGGCCGGGGTCCAGCTCGACGTCACCCCGCCGGACGCGCAGCGGGCCGAGGATCCGTAGTCGCAGCGCGCCCTGCGGCCGGGTCCGGTGCCCACCCTCGACGCCATTTCCCGACGACAGCCCCACCACGCCCCGGTGACCCCCGACCGTCGACGACATCGACGCCCCTCAGCTTACGCCGGGGACGTCGTGCCGATCGGCGTACCGGACGCCCGGGGCGGGGGTCGGCGGCCCCGCGTCACCTCACCAGCGCCAGCCCTCCCGCCCGGTGTCCGGCACGGACTCCACGCTCAGGTGCGCGTGCAGGCCGTGGTCGGTCAGGTAGGTCTGGACGAGTTGCCCCTGCACGACGGTGTCGTTGTAGATGGTCATCGAGGCGGTGTCCTGGTGTACGCACCACACCTGCCCCTGGCTGTGCGGGTCGTAGCCGTCGAGCACCACGTGCGCGCCGGGTTGGGGCAGGCCCCCGTCCGGGGTGGACGTCAGGTACTCGTCGTCGTACAGCAGGTAGAAGCACCGGTCGGCGCCGCGCTGCCCGGCCGGCACCGGCTGCCACTCCCGGCTGCCGGTGGTGGCGGGCAGCAGTTGCACCGGCCGGCCCTCGACGCCGTCCGGGCCGGCCACCCCCAGCTCGGCCGCCGTGCCGGCGGGCGCGACGACGGGCAGGATGTCACGCCGCAGTTCGAGGTCCGTCGAGGACGCGAGGAACCAGCGTTGGTACGGCGAGTCGGTGGCGTCCCGGGCGGCCAGCACGAAGTCGCCCGGCAGCACCGTGAGCGCCTGCCCGGTCAGGTAGTTGAGCAGGGTGTACGTGCCGTCGCCGTTGGCCACCGGTCGCCAGAGCTGGGCCAGCGACGGTGACCAGCCCAGCGCGGCGCGGGCGTCCGGGGCGGCGTCGGCCAGGCCCAGG
The DNA here is from genome assembly GCF_015354745.1 of Micromonospora sp. S-DT3-3-22. Lineage (NCBI taxonomy): Bacteria > Bacillati > Actinomycetota > Actinomycetes > Micromonosporales > Micromonosporaceae > Micromonospora > Micromonospora sp. S-DT3-3-22. The sequence goes on along the minus strand of NZ_JACGMO010000001.1, from coordinate 62,572 downwards.
TAGCGGTCGTCGGTCGAGTTGCCCTCCCGTACCCGTTGCAGGCGCAGGTAGCCGGAGACCTCGTTGTCCCAGTCCAGCCGCCACTGCTGCGCCCGCGACGGGTCGTACGCGGTGTCCACGACCAGCGGCCCGCCGTTGGGTTCGGCGTCGGCGACGGAGGTGGTGGCGGCGTTGCGCAGCAGGGCCCGGCCGGGCATCGTCGGCGTGGACAGCGGCGGCACCTCCGCGGCGGCGCGCAGGTCGAAGCCGTAGGTCACCGGGTGGTGGTCGGAGTTGGTGATCGTCCGTTCCGTGCGCGCCTGGAAGAGCGTCGGTGCGCCGTTGCCGAAGTCGGTCACCGCGTAGTCCAGGGTGCTCGTCGGGCCCGTCGTCGGATGGGTGTTGGCGTCCGGGGCCATCACGGCGAACTGGTTGGCCGGCAGCGCGTTGCGCAGGTTCTGCGGCTCCCGGTTGAAGTCACCGAGCACGACCCACTCGTAGGGGCCGTTCGGGCCCGGGTTGTTCTGGATGTACGTGCGGATGTTCGCCAGCGTGGTCGGCATGTCGTTGCCGTTGCCCGACCAGCCGTGCACGGTGAAGAAGAACGTCTCGCCGATGCGTACGCCGAGCGCCGGCCGGGCGTTCGCCTGACCGGCGACCACGGTGATCTGGTCGGCCCGCTGGGCGGTGGCGACGGCCAGGTTGACCCGGTTCGGGCCCTGCGTCGAGGTGTCCGTGTTCAACCAGTACAGGTGGCGGGTGGGTTCGCCGAGCAGGGTGCCCAGGTAGTACTCGTACACCGGCGGGGAGACGCCGTTGTTCCGGAACACGTTCTGGGTGTAGCGCCCCCGTTCGTGTGCGCTGCCGGCCGGCGGCGACCCGGCCTCCTGGAGCGCCACCGCCAGCGTTCCCGCGCTGAGGAACCCCGTCACGGTCGCGTACTTGTTCTCGTAGGTGCCGCCCGCGCTGGAACCCGCGCCCTGCATGTTCCAGGTCATGATCGTCCGCCGGTTGCCGTCGCGCGGTTCGAGCTGGCCGACGTCGCGCAGGAACAGCGACGGCCACCGCTCGCCGGTGCGTACCGCGACACCCTGGCCGGCGTAGTTCACGGTCTCCCGGCCGGACCAGTCCTTGATCGGCGCGCCGCCCTGGCTCAGCGGGGTGAACGCGCGCGGATTCGCCGCGTCGGAGCCGAACTGGTAGATCGCCTCCCCGTCGCCGCCGTCGCTGGAGTACGGCTCGTAGGGCAGGTAGGGGCCACCCGGTACGGACTGTTTGATCATGGTGTTGCGGTGGAAGACGTTCTGCGGCCCGGACGCCCCGGACCACTTGATCGCCTTCGCCGCCGCCGCCCACCAGATCGGGAACCAGGTGCCGTCCTCCAGTTCACCGCCCTCGCCGCCGCAGTTGGCGGTGCAACTTCCCGACCGGTGCTCGTACGGGACGCGGACGGTGTTGCCCTCGAACAGGTTGTAGCGTTCCCAGCCGCCGTGCAGGTTGAGGTCGGAGTCCAGGTCGTTGCCGAACGCCACGTTGCCGCTGGCCGACCACTGGAACGTGAAGTGCCGCAGGTTCCGGCTGGTGTTGTACGCCCACAGCGAGTCCCACACCCGGCTGCCGCGCAGGTAGCCGTTGCCGCCCTTGCCCTTGTTCCACGCCCCGTCGAACGTGTTGTGCTCGATCTGGAGGTTGCGGGCGACCTCGGTGACGATCGGGTGCGAGCCGGTCATCGACCCGGCCAGCCCGCGCGCCCAACTGTTCGCGGCCCACTTGAACGCGATGCCGTGCATGGCGTACTCGGGGGCCAGGTTGCCGTAGTTGTGCACGGCGTCGGTCGGGGTGGGGTGGTAGACGCCGCCGAGCAGCTTCGGCAGCCCCTCCATCTCCTGGGAGAACGCGAAGTTCTCGAAGCCGACGCCCTCCACCGCCCGCAGCGGGGTGATCTTGCTGGGGTAGACGTTTCCGGCGATCGGCGCCGAACCGTCCGAGGTGGAGTCGACGGGCGCGTCGTACTCCAGCGGACGGTCCAGCGTGACGGTCTTCGCCGACGTGTTCACGGCGATCGCCCGGAACATCTGCTGGCGCATGTGCAGGTTCTCGCGGGTGCCGGGATCGTCCGGCGCGAGCCCCTGCTGTTCGTAGAAGCGCAGGCTGTTGGCGACCCCGACCCAGACGTAACCGCCGACGCGGAAGCCGTCCATCTTGGCCTTGGCGTCGAGGCGGATCACGTTCTGCCCGGCGCGGGCCGAGAACCCCGGGTCGGCCGACGTGGAACCCAGCTTCTGGCCGGAGGCCCAGTGCTGGTTGACGGAACCCTCGAACAGGTCCCTGCGGTTCGCGGGGGCGGCGGCCCACTCGTCGGCGTACCGGTCGGCGACCTCACGGGTCTGCACCTTGAACAGGGCACGGCCCGGCCAGATCCAGCCCCCGGTGCCGCTGTCCGGCGGCGAACCGAAGGTCATCGTGTCCTGGTTCCACCGGCTGCCGTCGGCGGTCAGCGTGTCGTAGCGGGTGTTGACGTCCGGCCGGAACACGACCCGGGTGCCGCCGCTTGCGGCGCCCTGCCCCCGCAGCACCAGGAAGTTCGCGTCGACGTAGATCTGGCGGGAGATGTCGATCCGCCCGGCCGGCAACCCGATCAGCGAGAGCCGGTGCGGGTTGCCCGACGGCGAACAGTTCGCCTTGATCCGGTCGATGGCCGACTGGAGGCCCACGCTGTCGTCCACCGCGTCGTCGGCGCGGACCCCGAACTCGGCGGCCAGCCGCGCCGCGTCGATCGTGCAGGCCCCGCCCGCCAGGTCCGCGTCGGACGGCAACGACTGGCCGCCGAGATAGCCGACCCGGGACCAGTCGGGCAGCCCGGCGACCCCACCGATCCGGTTGCCGGCGGTCAGGTCCGCGTCCCCGGCGACACCCGCCGCCGGCGACGCCGCCCCGGTCGGCGGTGCGGCCACCGCCCGCGCCGCCGACGGCGCAGGCACCGCGACCGTCGCGACGAGCAACAACCCCAGCAGTACGCGGGCAGCGCGGACCATCGACTCTCCCCAGTTCCGGGTGGTTCAGTACCGGTAGTAGTGCGCGTCCTTGCGGCCACCGGAGGCGGTCGTGCCCTCGGCGGCGATGCCGATCCCGGTGACGCCGTTGTAGAACGTCTCGTAGTTCCGGTTCGGGCCGATCACCGCGAAGGTTCCGGAGCTGGTGTTGAAGTGGCCGATGACCCAGATCAGGGTGCTCTCGCCACCCGTCGGGACCGGCCCCCACCAGCAGTCGGCACCCGGGTTGAGGACCGGGCCCAGCTGCACGGTCTGGCCGTTGAGGTCGAGGTATTCGAGGTGCACCCGGTAGTTGCCCCACGGGCAGAGCTGCACCCACCCGTCGCGGATGGTGGACGCCGAGGCGGGCGTCGTCGGTGCCACGACCAGCGCGACCGCGCTGACCGCCGCGACGGCCGAGGCCAGCAGCCGCCGCGATTCGAACCACTTCGATGTCATGCCCGCGAGGATAGGTCGCCGCACTGGACAGGAAGTGAACCCGCGGTTCAGTGCGCCCCGGGCGGCATCCGCCGGGCACCGGCTGGCCAGAGGACCGAGATCGGGATGCCCCGACGCCGGGCCCGGTCGACGGTCCGGTCCGTCGACGCCGCGTGGCAGCCCGGCTCGCCGTCCCAGACCGCCACGAGCCGCTGCACCCGTCGGACCAGTTCCCGGTTGGCGGCGACGAAGGCGGCGGTGCCCGACCGGTCGTGACCGGTGTGCACGACAGTCACCGCCCGGTCGAGCAACTCGTCGAAGCCCGCCCGCTGTCCCGGGGCGATGACCGCGTCCCGGTAGTCCCGGGCCGGCAGGATCACCTCGTACGTGCCGCCCAGGTCCAGGACCGTGCGCGCGAAGATCTGGTCCGTGCCGCCGGCCAGGCAGGTGACGCCGCGCACCGGCCGGTCGCCGATCCGGCGCAGTTCGGCCCGCAGCGCGTCGGCGACGAGCACCTCCGTGTCGCGGGTCAGGTGGATGTGCCCGGTCACGCCGATGCGCTCCAGCCCGGCATCAGCCGACATCCGCCGGTCCTCTCCCCGAGGCGGGCGCCCCGGGCACCAGCCGGATCAGCTCGAAGCCGCTGTCGGACAGCACCTCGGGCAGCGCCCGGATCTCCTCGCGGTTGCGTTCCTGGACCTCGGCGGAGAGTTCGTCCCACGGCCGCAGGAACGGATGCCGCTGCTGGACGTCGTCGCGGGACTCGCCGTACGCCCAGCCCTCCCCCCGTCGTTCCCGGCACCACCGTTCGTGTTCGAGCCGGGCGAGCACCTCGATCCGGTCGTCGATGGCCTCCCCGGCGGAGACGTCACCGGCCCCACCCCGCCGGGGCGCCACCACGCACCCGAGGTTCAGCAGCTTCGCGGCGATGTCCTGGACGTGGGCCCGGTTGGCCCGCCGCAGCGACTCGGGCAGTCGCGACCAGTCGACCATCGCCGGGGTGTCGCCGGGACGCAGCCCGGCCCGTTGCTGCGCATCGAGATAACGCTCGTGGATCAGCCGGGCCAGCCGCTCGGTGAGGTCGTCGCCGATCAGCCGGGCATCGCAGGCGCGGGTCAGCACCGGATACAGGCGGAGCTTGCCGTGCACCTCGTCGAGCAGGTCGTGGCGGGAGTCACCGTGGAAGGCCGCGGCCAGCGCCGCCTGCCGGTAGACCGGCACGAACACGCAACTCTCGACACCTTGCCAGAGACCGGGTGAGTCCAGCACGAACTGCAAGCCGCTGCTCTCCTCCGGTGCACAGACGTAGATCCGATCGTAGCGGCCGGAGCCGAGCCGGCCGAGCGCGACACCGTCGAGGTCCCCGTCGTACGCGGTCAGCTCGCAGACGGTGCCCAGGAACGGGTAGCGGGACGTCACGACCTCCCGTTCGGTGCTGGCGTCCGGGGCGACGAGATCCACCCGCAGGGGTGGCAGGACCACACCGGCAGGTGCCCGCGCCCGGCACGTCCGCCAGTGCCGGGCGGTCTCGGTGAGCAGGGCGCGGCGGAAACCGCCGGTGCCGGCGATGAGCAAGCGGGTGGGCCGGTCGGCCGTGCCGGCCAGGGGATGGTGCCGGTACAGCGCGCGGGCGGCGACGTCGTCGACGTGGAAGTAGTCCAGCCGCAGCCGGCTGGACCCGGCCGCGCCGAGCCGCCGCGCCTGCAGGGACAGGCACATCTCGGAGTCGTTGACCAGCACGTAGACCCGTGGTGGTTCCCGTCCGCCCCGCACGAGCCGGCTGGCGGTGTTGGCGATGGCGTGGTTGCGGTCGTCGTCCTCACCACAGGCGTAGATGGTGTGCGCCCGGGGCAGGCCCGCGCCGCGCAGCACCTCGGCACTGGTCGGATCACCGATGACGCCGAGATAGCGGCGGCGGCGGTACTCCAACGGACCGAACGGTACGGACCGCACCACGACCACGCGTTCCCCGTCGGCGAAGAGCCGGTCGGCGAGCATGTGGGCGAACCGGGAGTCACCGCAGACGAGGACGTGGCCACGGGCCCGCCGGGCGCGCAGGCGGCGGCTCTCGGCGGCCAGCAGCAACCGGCCGGCCTCGGCCACGGCGAGGAGGGTGAACAACGGGGCGGCGAACCGGGCGACCTGCAACTGCCACGGGTAGGGGCCGGGGTCCTGGAACGGCTCGGCGCCGAACACGAAGAGCTGCAGATCGTAGTAGAGCACGTCGAACCGGTCGTGCACGGTGTCCGGCCGGGTCCGCAGCAGGCTCTCGAAGCCGACGTAGCCGAGAATCAGCGCCGCCACTCCGATGATCCCGAACAGTCCGCGCAGCCACCAGCCAGTCCGGCGGGGCGAGCCGACGAACGGGTCCGTCATGGGGCCATGGTATTTGACGGGGTCGATCAGAATCCGTCGCGAAGCGCCGTGCGCGGGCCGGTCACAGGAAGTCGTCGGGGCTGGTGCCGGGCAGGGTGGCCAGCAGTTGACCGGCCAGCCGCCGGGTGCTGTCGTCCTCCCCCCGGTGGGTGAGCCGCACGAGCAACTCCCGGGTCCGTGGATCCCGCCAGTGGTGCCGGGTCAACGCGAGCAGCGCGGTCCGGCGGATCTCCCAGTCGTCGTCGTCCACCAGCCCCAGCAGCAGCTCCGGCACCTCCGCCCGGCCGGCCAGGTTCGCGCCCACCTGTTCGGCCGCCCGACGCCGGACCTCCAGGGACGCGTCGTCGCGGACCAGGCCGACCAGCAGCACCTGCACCTCGGGATCGGCGCCGAAGTGCTCGCCGAGCGCGGCGGCGACCCGCGCGCGGATCGCCGGGTCCTCGTCCGCCAGCCGACGCATGAGCCGCAGCGTCACCGCCATGGACGTCGGGCTCTGCCCGGTCAGGCAGCACACCGCCGCGTCGAACACGGCCGGGTCGGTGTCCAGGTCGACGCACTCCAACAGCACGTCGGTCACCGTGTCGGAGCTGCCGTACCGGCCGAGCGTCTGCACCGCGGCCAGCCGGATGCCGCCGTAGCTGTCCCGCCGGGCCCGCCGGCACAGCGTCTCCAGCAGGCCGTCGGAGCCGTGGTGCCGGGCGAGCGCCTCGGCCGCCGCGCGCAGCACGGTCGGATCGGGATCTCTGCCGACCTGCTCGGCCAGGCACTCCCGCACCGCCGGCTCGGGCGGGTCGGCGAGGCCGGCCAGGCTCCGGGTGACCCGCAACCGGACGAGCGCGTCGCGCTCCTCGAAGGCCCGGACGATCAGCAGGGTACGGGTGGCGTGGCCGAGCGGTAGCCGCCCGGTGAGCAGGTCGACGGCGGCGAGCCGGACACTCGCCGTCGGGTCGCGGCGGGCGCTTTCCAGCAGCAGTTCCCCGGTGCGGTGGTCCGGGTACGCGTCGACCAGGGCGCGCACCGCCGCGAGGCGTACCGTCGCGTCCTCGTCCTCCCGGGCCGCCTTCGCCACCACGGTCCGCCCGGTCTCCTCGGCCCCGTCCCGGTCGATCAGCGCGGTCACGGCGGCAGCCCGCACGGACGACTCCTCGTCCTGTCCGATCAGGTCGACCAGCCGGGACCGGCAGCGTCCCTCCGGATCGGGTCCGGAGGCCAGCAGCCGCACCGCCGCCGTGCGCAGCCGCGCGGAGCTGTCCGATCCGGCCAGCTTCAGCAGCAGGTCCGTGTCCTCCGGGGCCGGTGGTCCCGGCAGCAGGATGGTCAGCAGGCAGCGCCGTACCTCGTCCGGGGCATCGCCGTCCACCCGTCGCAGCGCGGCGGCGCGGGCGGACCCGGCCTGCTCGGGCAGGGCCAGCAGGCCCTCCAGCGCCCGCTGCACCACCCCCGGGTCGCCGTCGGTGTCGAGCAGTCGCCGCAGCGTCCCGGCGGCGTCCGGCACCTCGGTCAGGCGCGCGGTGAGCACCCCGACGGCGGCCCGGCGTACCGTGGGGTCGGGGTCCACGGTGGCCCGGACCACCATCCGGCGGACGTCGTCGGACAGTCCGGTGCGACCGCCGAGGGACTGTACGGCCAGCGCGCGCACCGCGAGGTCGGTGGAGTCGACGAGCCCACGCAGCACGTCCGGCAGGTCGGGGTCGGCGCCGAAGTGGGTGACCAGCGCCCGCACCGCGGCCTGACGGACCGCGGTGGAGATCTCGGCGCGGGCCTGGGCGAGCAGGAGGTCCCGGTACCGGCGGCGACCGGTGGGGTCCGTCCGGGCGGCGGCCTCGGCGAGCCCGGCGACCAGGGTGAGGTGGGCGTGCCGCTCGGTGCCCTGACCGAGCTCCACGAGCAGGAGGTCCTCCAGCCGTTCGTCGGCGGTGGAGAGCGCGGCGGCGATCCGGGTGGCGAACACGGAGCCGGTGCGCCAACTGGTGCGTATCCCACGGCGGCGGTACCAGTGCAGGAAGGTCGTCCGGCCGGGCCAGTCCGGCCCCAGCGCCCGGATCGAGGAGAGCAGCTCCTGCTCGGTGAGGTCCACCAGTTGGGGATCGTCGGCGGAGATGCCGTGCTCGACCAGCAGCACCACCTGGCGCAGCACGGCCTCGCCCGCCTCGGCCAGGTCCGCGGGTTGCGGGGCCTCCGCCACGCACTGCGCGGCGAGCACCAGGTTCCAGGGCGGGCCGGTGAGGTTCAGCGGCGGCCAGGGTCGGGGTCCCTCGGTGGCGAGCCGGACGATCAGGTCGTTGGCGGTCGGGACGGGCAGTGCGCCGGCCACCAGCCGGAGCACCTCCCGCCAGGACGGATCGGCCCAGTGGTCGCGGAACAGCGATCGCAACCGCGCGGGGCCCCAGGAGCCCGGATCGTGCTCGATTCCGTCCACGATCTCCTCGGCACAGAAGAACTCCAGGAACGCCCGGTGCACGAACCCGAACAGTCGCAGCCCGTAGCGTTCCAGAATGAAACTCCGCTGGCGCAATTTGTCGATCATCGAGTGGGCCATGGCGAGTGCCCGCTCGTTGCCGAAACTGTAGAACGTGACGAGGTGGTCCCGGAAGATGAGTGCCAGTTCGTCGGATTCGATGCAGTTCCCGGCCAGCCCCGACTCCCGGAACTGCATCCGGAATGCCAGCTGGCGCAGCAGCCGGTGCTTCGCCTTCAAATCCAGCGGCGGCACCTCGCCGTGGCTCTCCCGCAATTGCTTGGTGACGTCCCACTCGGAGATCAGGACGTCGGTGACATGTGCGTACAGTCGTCGTCGGTTACGGGGCAGCGGGTGGCCCCGACCGACGATGGCCATGAGTATCAGCAGCAGCGGGTTGCCGGCGATCTCGTGCATCGCCCGGGAGTTGCGCACCACGTCGAGAAGCTGCCGCCGTTGCCGTTCCGCCTCCGCCTCGGTGGGCATGACGTAGCGGTACCAGTTGCCGAGGAAGCGGGCGATCTGCCCGTCGTCGAGATCCTCGATCGTGAAGTGGTCGAACCCGGCGTTGGCGAAGGTCTGCCGCAGATATCCCGCCGCCCGGGAGGTGACCACCGTCAGCACCCCCGGGTACTCGTTGGCGAAGGTGGCGATCTGCGCGGCCACCTCCTCCCGCTGCGCCGGGTCGACCACCTCATCGAGGCCGTCGAGCAGGAACAGCGCCCGGCCGCCCCGGCGCAGATACGACTCCAGCACCGTCCGGTCGAGTCCGGGCAGGCCCATCTGCTGGCTGTGGCCCACGTAGTCCAGCAGGCCGTCGCACCGCCCGTCCCCACGGTGCGTGGCGTACGACCGCAGTTCGATCAGCACGGGCAGGTGGCCGTCCAGCGCCGCCAGCCGGGGCTCGGCGCAGATCCCGGCCAGCACCAGCGCCAGGTAGCGGGCGACCGCCGACTTTCCGGATCCGGGGTCGCCGAGCAGCACGATCATCCGTCGGGCGGGATCGCACACCACGTCGAACAGCATCAACGCGTCCTTGGCCGCGTACTCCTCCCGCAGCCGCTCCACCTCCTCCGGGTCCACCACCCCGGGAAGTCCCGCGTCGTCGCCGTCCGGCGTGGCCCCGGCCGGGCGCCACCAGGCCAGGGGCATCTCCGGGCGGGCTTCCTCGTGCACGCGGGGCTCCACGAACACCTTCGGCAGCCCGACGGTCAGGTAACCGATGGTGGGGCGGGGCGAGACGGCATCCACCGCGACCGCCTCGTACATCAGGGCCAGGTTCCGGTGGTAGCGGGTCCGCATCTCCTCCGGCAGGTGGGTGCCCGGGTCGGCCGGCCCGCGGACCGGGGACCGGCCGCTGAGCACGTCGGTCAGTGCCGCCATCACCTTGGCGGTCAGGTCGTCGACGCTGGAGAAGAAGTCACACAGGTGGTGCTCCTGAAGCTCCCGGCGCAGTTCGAGGATCCGGTCACCGTCGGTGCCCCGGTCCATCATGTCGCCCGGCCAGCGCGCGTCCTCGGCGAGCAGGAAGACCAGGCAGGGCTTTCCGGCCGCGAGCGCGGCGCGGTACTCCAGTTCGGTGATGGACGACGTCTGGCCGGGCGGCCGGAATCCGTACCGCCAGGCGAAGAGCCCCAGGTAGAGGTCACAGTCCCGGACGTCGTTCAGGCAGCGCTCCAGCGGCGGCTTGACGTCGGCGCCGTACGCCTCCATGGCGACGTCCTCGATCTTCAGCCGACGGGCCACCGCGTGTACGGCCAAGCGGTATTTCAGCAGGTCCTTTTGGGTGGCTGAAATGTAGACCTTCATGAACGGCAAACTCCAGGGGGAGACTGGTGACCGTTGCTTTGAAAGTACCAGCCGTCGTCACCTGCTCATGTTCGACGAACACTCGATGCGCGTTGCTGCGCGTGGGATTCCCGCGGAGGGGCCTATGATGTCGACAGCACGGATTCAGGTCCGAGCGGGCCGAATCTCGCTTTCCCGAGGTCTCCTTTCGTCCGGCCCGCATCCGGGTCAGCACGGATCACGGCGGCGCACGTCAATCACCAGGGACGCATTCCGCGAGCCGGCGCGGACGGATGCGGTGATGCGGAGGAAGTCATGCTCACACTCGGTGAGGTGCACACCAACCTGCTGCAGCACAGCACCGCGCTGGCCCAGGAGCAGAGTGCCGAGGTGCTGCACCTGGTCGAGGGCGAGGCGGTGCTGACCTCCCGCCGCCCGTCGCTCTACGCGGTCTCCCCCGACGTCCGCACCGGGGTGGACTGCTGGCTGCCCAGCGCCCGACGCCGTCAGCTACGCGGGGTCGGTGCGGTGGTCACCCGGGCGATCGTCACCGGCGGCCGGATCGTGCAGGCCTCCTCGGTCATCCGGGTGACGGGCGGCGAGCGACGCCGGCCGTGGTCGCACTACCTGGCCAACCCGGGCATCCTGGAGACGGTCGGCAAACTGGACGCCGTGGATCTGACCGCGGGCTTCCTGCGCGGCGACGACGCCGACGTGCTGAACCTGGAGGCGATCACCGGCCGGGTCCTCGACGGTGTGCAGACGTCCGACCTGTTGGACCGGCGTCCGCCGCTGCGCGCGGCGCGTACCCGGCTGCGCTGGGCCGCGCAGGTCTCGCCGCGCCCGGAGCGGGAGGTCTCGGCGGTGGTCACCGTGGACTCCCCCACGCTGCGTACGGTCGAGCTGGTGCTGGATCCCCAGGACGTGCCGGACGCCGTGACCGGCCTCTGCGAGGACCTCGCCCTGCACGACTGGCTGTTGACCACACTGTCCTCCCTCGTGGAGGCCGCCGTCGCGCGCTCGGCCTCCGGTCAGGAACACATCGAGCGGCTGCGGCCGGTGCTGGAGCACCTGCTGCACCTGTGGCTGCCCGGCGCGCGGGTGAACCCCCGGCTGCGACCGATCTGGGACCGGCTCGAACAGGTGCCGGGGTTCAGCCGGCAGTGGAACTCGTCGGTGACCTGGATCCGGGACCAGATCGCCGTGGCCAACCTGACCCTGCTGCGTGACCTCGCCGGCCGGATGCCGGGCGGCCAGCAGTGCGGCAGGGCACTGACCGCTCACCCGCCGATGAACACGTAACTCAACCGGTCGACCAGTTCGCCGGGCAGCCGCAGGCCCTCGCCGCCCGCCCGCCGGGTGATCTGCTGCGCGACCGCCGGGGGCACCGCCACCTGGCCGAGAATCGTCCGCACCGCCATCTCCACCGGCAGGTACTGGGTGTCCATCAGTGTCAGCGTGCGGTACGCGCAGAACGGCGCGGCGGCCGGATTCAGCTGGACGACAGCCGGTAGCGCATCCCACGAGTCGGGCAGCTCGCCGGTGAGCCGGTGCGGCTGCATCAGCGTCTCGCCGCGACGACGCAACACGCCCAGCCGGGCCATCTGCCAGACCGAGGCGAGCAGGGCGCAGGCCCACACCCGGCTGCTCGGCTCGCCGGACCACAGCTCGACGTCGACGAAGATGGAGTGCCGGGGGTCACCGGACTGCACCGGCGGGGACCACGGCCGGGGCAGCGTCATCGCCGGCGCGTCGACGTGGCCGGGTGAGCGCATCCCGTTGGACAGCCAGCCCGACTCGCTCAGCGGGGGGCGGCTGCCGGTGGTGTTCCGGGGCGGCTCCACCACCAGGGTGTCGACGACCATCTGGGCCAGCTCGACGCCGTCGTGGCGGGCGAAGCTGGACTCCCGGGCGACGTAGTCGAGCACCAGGCCCTGCGCCGCCGCCGCGCTCTGCACCTGCGCGATCACCTCGCCGGGGGTGCCGAAGCGGTGGAAGTAGTCGTCCACCATGAAGCAGGTGCTGATCCGGGGTTGGCGGCCCGCCGTCAGCCCCCGGTTCGCCAGCACCGGGATCATCGCCGACCACTCGGCGATCTGCGCGAACCTGTCCCGCAGATCCTGGCATCCCGCGCCGAAGTCCTCGGCGTAGAAGTGCCCCAACTCCACCGACAGGTGCGCGTACGCCACGCTCTCCGTACGGGCCACCGCAGCCGCCTCCTGGAACCTCACGTCCACGTCGGTCATACGGCTTCCCACGCGGTTTCGTCGAACAGCTTCGCGGTCAGGTCCACGAAGGCGTCCACGGTCTTCACGTTCGCGATCTTGGTCTGCACGTCGTGGTCCGAGATGAGCTGCTCCCGCCACTGCAACAGCGGATCGAGCGGCACCGAGCCGAGCCGGGTGGTACGGCCGACCCCCTTACGCCGGGCCAGCTCCGACAGCTCGTCGTCGCACTTACGCAGGAACGCCTGCTGGGCGAGGTCGAGATGACCGACCTCGTCGCCTCGGGCGTCGATCAACGCGGTGCGGACGAACCGCAGCGACTCCCGCAGCCGTTCCCGATCGTGGCCGTACTCCCCGCCCATGGCCAGGATCCCGCCCGCCTCGAAGGCCAGGTCCGCCGCCGCCGTGACGTGTTGCGGGGTCCACCGGTGGAAGACCAGCCAGCGGGCGGTGACCTTGCACAGGGACGGGGTGGCGGTCGCGGCCAGGGCGATGTGACTGGCGTACGACCGGCCGGCGCTGAGGTCCACCAGGGTCAAATCGAACTCCTCCTCCAGGCGGAGGAAGAGTTCGGCGCAGCGCGTGGCGATGTCACTGGTGAAGCCGAACTCGCTGCCGTTGCGCTGACCGGGTAGGAGCACCAGGGCTCCCGAGCCGACGGGCCGCTGGCGCAGGCTGGCCCGCTCGGAGGTGCCCCAGACGTCCAACCGCTCGGGCGAGGGGATCTCCCCGCGCAGGTACCGGTGCAGACCGCCGCGGCTGGGCCCCGAGCCCTCCACCCCGTTGACGGCCTGCGGGATCTGGAACGTGATCCCCGCCGTCGGCGAGCCGAAGTCATAGTCCAGGTAGCAGGTCGACCTGCCGGACAGCGCGCTGCGGTAGGCGATGTTCGCCGCGGTCACCGACCGACCGGTGCCACCCTTATGGGACGTGACGAAGACCAGCATCAGATCCCCTCGCCGGCCTTCTGCTGACCGGTGCTGACGTCGTTGATCTGCAGCAACACCGTGTTCGCCAGGGCGGCCGCCGTGCCCGGACGCTCGTCCACCAGCAGTTGGGCCCGACGCAGGCTGGCCCGGATGCTGCGCATGTTGCGTTGCATCGCCACCCCGGAGAACGTGCCGCGCATCAGCTCCCGGTCGAACAGGTACTCGGCCTCGTCGACGAGATCCTGGGCGTACGCCGCGAGCCCGCCGGCCCGGGGGAAGGGCCGTTCCGAGAGCAGCTGACTGGCGTTGACCATCGCGTGCACCGCCCGCTCGGTCAGGTACCAGGAGGGTGCCTCGGGCATCGGCGCCAGCCCCGGGAACGCGCCGCCGGCATGGTCCCACAACCCCCGGTGCCGACCGTCCGGGATGCGCCGCAGCAGCAGGTGGTCCCACACCTCGTCCGCCAACTCGAGCAGTTCGCTGCGCCGCCGGGCGTTGTTCAGCAGGCCGGCGACGGTTATCGCCCGCTGGAGCAGCACCGTCGAGAACTCGTTGACGTTCCACGTCATGATCGGCTTCGACGTCTCGTCGTTGAGGATCACCTGTTTGCCTGGCGCGTGCACGAGCAGCGCCGGCTCGCCGGGGGACGCGCGCCGGGTGATCCGCGCCCGCTGCGCCAGTTCCACCAGCACCGAGGCGATCCGGCCGAGTTCCTCGTCGCCACCGCGCCCCACGGCGAGCAGGCCCTTGACCGCCAGCGACGTCGTCTGCAGCGTGTAGTAGTCGGTCCGGTCGCCGTCGGTCGTCCGCCACGGGATGTCCTCGATGGGCCAGCGTCGCCGGTTGCCGAAGGTCGCCACCGTCGCCCAGTAGGTCCGGGTCAGCTCCCAGCGCAGTTGCAGCGCCCGGGACAGCCGCTGCTGTTCCTCGTTGAGCAGGCCGAGCAGGCGGGTGCGTTCGGAGTTCAGGTCCTCGATGGCGTCCATCGCGATGACCGTGAAGTAGAGGTAGGGGGCGTTCTCCGCGGACCCGGGGCGCTGCCGGCCGATCGGTTCGCTGGTCGCGACCTCCTCGGCTCCGGCGATGGTTCCCCAGGACCAGCCGCACTCGAAGAGCATCTCGCTGTTGTCGAGGTCTTCGGTCACCCGACCCGACCCGAGGAGCACACTGCGCAGGCTGGCCATCGTGTCCTGCAACTGTTCGCGCAACGCGTCCACGACTTCCCGGCGCGGTAACTCGTCCTGGTTGACCATGTCGCACAGCCGACGGCCGGACGGGTCGGTGGAGGTGAAGACGAAGGTACTGAAGCTGCGGAGCAGACCGACCATGGCCGCGGTCAGTCGCACGTTGGCCATCGCCTCCAACTCGTCCAACTGGGCGAGCAGATCACGCCGCTGGGTGGCCTTGCGGTAGACCTTGACGAAACCGATCGTCGCCAAGGTGAGGGTGACGGACACCGCGAACGAGTCGACGATGTCCAGCGAGTACTGCTCCTCGGTGAGCGGTGGCCCGCCCTCGGTCGGGGTGAGGTAGCTGCCACCGGCGAAGATCGGCGTGCCGGCCTCGTCGGTGTAGCGGCGGAAGTACTCGACCATCAGACCGACCAGCTGACGGGGAATCTTGATCGCGTCACCGAGCGAACTGAGTGCCTCGATCACCTCGTCGTCGACCCGGTCCGGATCGTCGAGCGACAGCTCGGAAACCTTGGCCGCGGGGAGCAGCAGGGTCAGTAACTGCTCCGCGTCACTGATCGAGTTGCTGCCGCTCCGGCCACCCCAGCGCCATTCACCATCGTCCCAACAACTGCGCACCGTGGCCCGCCAGATGTCGAGGATCTCCTGGCGCGGCTGTATCCGCATGATCCACCGCCGTCTGTTGTTGTAGCCGCCGACTCGAAACCGCTGTTGTTGCCGTACGCAGGAAGATCCACGGTGGCCGACAGTAATGTGCACCGTCATGGTAGCGGGCCGGTCGACCACCGTACGAAGTGCTTGTCGACGGGGTGTCGGTAAGCCGACCATCGGGTGTGGACCAGGCCCGGTGCCGCCGTCGATGCTATCCGCGGGTACGACCGGTGGTCAGCAACATACTCACGTAACCGTCACGCAACGGCGGTCGGGGGCGTTCCTCGTGGACGTCAAGTTCGTACGCGCTCGCGGCGATACCGGCCACGACCTCGGCGCGGTCGAGTGACACGGCCGGAAAGGACCGTCGACCGACGTGGTAGCCGGCGGAGCCGAGCATGACCGCCAGGGCAAAGGGCGATCCGGGCCGCAGCGCACGCAGGAACCGGGCTATCGCCCGTTCGGCCTCCGACCGGTGGGCCGAGATGGAACACGCCACGAAGAACATCGTTCCGGCGTCCCAGGCGTGCACCGGCAGGGTGAAGACACTGGTCCGCGACACCCGGGCCACCCGCGCCAGCCGCCGCCTCGGGTCGGTCAGGGCAGCGTACGCCGGGTGCTCCGCACACACCTGCCAGTACGGATCCCACATCGGGTCGTAGGAGTCGACCTGGTGACGCAGCCAACACACATTCGATGTCGACCATTCACACAGATCGACGGTGTGGGCGAACGGCAGAAGCGACAGCGCCGGATAGAGATTCGCTCCCGACCCCACGTCGACACAGCGCGCCCCGGAAAGTTCCGCCCCGGCGAAGAAATCCCTGGTCCGGCGGAGAATCTCCCGATCATCGGCCCGCAGGTCCGCGTAGTTGTGTCGGACATATGTCTGCGGGTCGAACCCGTCCCACTGGACCTCGGCATTGACCGGTCCCGGTGCCGGAATCGGCAGGGGCGACGTCGGCGAGTCGCCACCACCAGCCGCCGGGGTCAACGCCATGACTGCGCCTCCATCAATGTCGGCGGACGACCTTCGGTAAGGTCTCGGACGCGCTCGGTGCACCGCCCTTTGTGTATCGGAAGTGCTGCCGGCCCGCAAGAGGCGCTCTTTCACCACGGTCGGCGGCTATCCGCACGGGCACGGGGTCGCGGCCGGTCCGCAAACGGGGGCTGAGGGCTGCGGGCAGGTATTGCTCTCAGCGTCCTTTCGACCTGACGGCGTTGACGAATCGCCGACGACGGCCGGCTGCGGATACCGCACGGCGGCGGTTTCCTCCGCAGCCGTCGACTCAGGTCGAGTCGGCCGGGGGCCGGCCGGGGCCCAGCGGGTCGATCACCGATCGAATCGGCCACGGCTGACCGGATACACCTGAATCGCTGATGTCATCAGCTCGAAAGGATGCGCACCCACCATCCCGCCCCCGGCCTCCGACCGAGCCCGGAGGGTGGCCGCGCCGCGCCCGGCCTGGCCCCGCCAGCGCAGGACGGCGGGTGATTCCCTATCCGAGACTGAGACCGCGGCCGACCACGTGATCACGGCCCGGAGTCGGGACGCTGCGGTCACCGGCCGGAGCACGTACGACAGCAGAAAGGCCACCTCCCGAACCCGGGAAGCGGCCTCTGACCTGCGGAACTGAGAGTGGGCGATGCTGGTATCGAACCAGCGACCTCTTCGGTGTGAACGAAGCGCTCTCCCACTGAGCTAATCGCCCTCAGCGCCGTTGACTCTACCCGATCGTGCGGCGGAGCCAAAAACCCGGGGTGCCGGTCAGGTCGTGGCGAGGTAGTGCAGCAGTTGGGCGACGAGGTCGATGCCGAGGCTGTACTTGAGCGAGAGCCAGAGCACCACGGCGACGAAGACGAGGCCGACGGAGCCGAGCAGGAACCGCACGGCCAGGGAGCGGGTGGTGGCCCACCGGGTCCAGGCGTGGACGTGGCGCCGGGTGAACCCGAGCAGCCGGCGGGCCCAGTGGAACTCGACGGCCCAGATGGCGAGGCCGGCGATGACGATCAGCCAGCCGGGACCGGGGAGCGGGATCAGGGCGATGCCGACGGTCACCACGAGCGCCCCGGCGACGGCGATGAATATCTTGAGGGCGACGCGTCCGGTGGGGTTGGCCCGGATCAGGTCGAGGGTGGTGCGTACCCGCCACCGCCAGCCGGTGGGGCGGGCGGCGAGGGCGGTCCGGCCGGATCGGCCTCCGCCACCGCGGGCGCGTCCGTTGACCGGCCGGGCCCGGCCCCGGGAGTTGCGGGGGGCGCCGGCGACTCGACCGGCACGACCGGCGTCGGAGGTCGCCCGACCGTCTCGGTCCGGTGGCTTGATCGGCACCCTGTCACCCCGCCTTTTGGCTGCTCGGGCCCCTACTTTCGGTGACTCGGCCCTACTCACCGCATCCATTGAGGAACGCTTCGCGGCCATTTCACCCCCCAGTGTCGTCCCGGCCCGTCACTTGCGCAGACCACTGGACGTTACCGGAGTAAGTCGACGACTGAACCACCCGACTTCGGACGGGCTCCCGACTGGGCAGAACCGGAAATCCTACAAGAATTCTCACATTCTCGCGGCGATTCGGACCCCCTTCCCACCACTGGGTGAAGTCAGCGTATGGCGGAGCGTAGCCAGCAGTAGCACCTGAGTATGGGAAAAGCGGGACACGCGCGTTCCGCAGCGGTGCCGGGGGGAGAACGTCCATGAGTGTCATCCGACCGACGACCGTAGAGGTCGAGACGTCGCTAAGGCTCGTCGCGCCTGACGCCACCGCCTTGCCGGTGCGTGCCAGCCTGCGTTACGACCCTGCTGACCCGTACGCGGTCCACGTCCTGTTCCACGCCGAGTCGGCCGGCGGCGAGGCGGTGAGCTGGTCGTTCGCCCGCGAACTGCTGGTCACCGGCCTCGACGAGCCGGCGGGCATCGGCGACGTGCGGGTCTGGCCCTGGGCCACCCCGCGCGGCGACTTCGTCGCGCTGGCCCTGTCGTCGCCCGACGGCAACGCCCTGTTCGAGGTCCCGCGCAGCGTGCTGGTGCGTTTCCTGCGCCGGACCTACGTCGTCGTCCCGCGCGGCCGGGAGGCCGAACACCTGGACGTCGACACGGCGGTGAACCGGCTGCTCGCCGGTCGCTGACCAGTCTGCCCCGGAGCCGCGCGGATCTGCCGAGTCCGCGCGGCTCCGGCCGTCCACCGCCCGTCGGTACGCCGGTCAGCCGTGCGTGGTGATGCCCCCGTCCACCGGGATCACCGCCCCGGTCAGGTATGCCCCGGCCCGCGACGACAGGTAGATCGCCGCGCCGGCCATGTCGTCGGGGCGGCCGATCCGGCCGAGCGGCACCTGCTGCGTGATCGCCGCCCGGGTCGCGGGGTCGTCCAGGGCGAAGGCCATCATCTTGCTCTCGAACGGGCCGGGGGCGATCGCGTTGACCGTGATCCGCTCGGCGGCGAGCTGATGGGCGAGACTGCGGGTGAGCATGTGCACGGCGGCCTTGGTGGCCGAGTACGCGTACACCTCCATCGCCGGCACCCGGAGCCCGTCGATCGAGCCGATGTTGATCACGCGGGCCGGGTCGTCGTCGGAGGCCGCCGCCCGCAGGGCCGGCAGCAGCGCGGTGGTGAGCCGGAACACCGCCTTCACGTTGACCGCCCAGAGCTTGTCGAACGCGCTGCCCGGGTACGACTCCAGCGGCGCGCCCCACGTCGCCCCCGCGTTGTTCACCAGCACGTCGAGCCGGTCGTACCGCTCGCGGACGGCGGCGGCGAGGGCGTCGGCGCCCGCGTCGTCGCCGAGGTCGGCGGGGATCGCCTCGCACCGCCCCTCGGCGGACAGTTCCTTGGCCACCGCCTCGCACACGTCGGCCTTGCGCGACGAGATGACCACCGTGGCCCCGGCCCGGACGAAGCCCCGGGCGATCATCAGCCCGATCCCCCGGGAGCCGCCGGTGACCAGGACCGTCTTGCCGTCGACCGAGAACAGATCCGTCATGAGCACCCCATCGCACGTCGCGGTCCTTACCGATCGGTAACGTAGCCCGGCCCCGGCAGCCGGACAACCCCACCGGGGTCGACCCCGGCAGCTCCCGTCCACCGCGAGCGCGACAGAGTCCCGTCGCCGGGATGCGACCTCGGCCGTCCCCGGTTACGGTCGAAGACGATGGTCCCTTCCGGTCAGCTCTCCCCGGCAACCCGTCCCGACCTGCCCCGCCCCGAGATCGACATCCTGGAGCTGGGCGACCTCGTACCCGGCACGGGCGCGCCCCGGCCGGTCCTGCTCGACGACGATCTGCTCGTCCTGGTCACCGGCGGGCACGGCCTCGTCGAGCTGGACTTCCGGGCGCTGCCTTGCCGCCCCGGCACCCTGCTGCGGGCCGCCCCCGGCCAGGTGCTGCGCTGCCCCGCGCGGCTCGACGCCGTCGTGCTCCGCTGGCACGCCGACGCGCTGCGCGGCCTGGACGTCGACCCCGACGCCGTGCCGCAGCACCACCAGCTCACCGGCCCGGACGAGGACGCCGTCATCAACGAGGTCTCCCAGCTGGTGGTGGACCACCGCCGGCACCGCGCCGACCCGGCCGCGCACGCCCTGCTCCGGCACCAGCTCGCGGTGCTGCTGATCCGGCTCGCCCTGCTGCCCGGCGTCCGCACCTCCGGCAGGACGCCCGACGACACCGACCCGCAGCGGACCGAGACGGCCACGTTCCGCCGGTTCTGCCGGGAGGTGGAGGCGGGGTACCCGTACACCAGGCGGGTGGAGGACTACGCGGCCCGGCTGGGCTGCTCGGTGCGTACCCTGACCCGGGCCTGTCTGGCGGTGACCGGGCGCAGCGCCAAGCAGGTGGTCGACGAGCGGGTCGCGCTCCAGGCCCGCCGGCTGCTCGCCGCCACCGACGAGCCGGTGGCCCGGATCGGTCGGCAGCTCGGCTTTCCCGAACCGACGAACTTCGGCCGGTTCTTCACCCGCGAGGTGGGGGTGAGTCCGGGGGCGTTCCGGGCCGCCCGGGACCGTCAGTCGTCGCGGATCGTCCGACCACGGCGACCCGCTGACCCCGCTGACCCCGACGGACGGGCATGATGGCAGGGTGCAGATCTCCGCGCGCGGCGACTATGCGGTCCGAGCGGCCCTGAGCCTGGCCACCGCCTACCCCTCCCTGCTCTCCACCCAGGCGATCGCCAGCGAGCAGGACATGCCGCGCAAGTTTCTCGAAGCGGTCCTGGCCGACCTGCGTCGGGCCGGCGTGGTCCGCGCGCAGCGCGGCGCCGAGGGGGGTTACACCCTGGCCCGGCCGCCGCGCGAGGTCACCGTCGGGGCGATCCTGCGCGCCGTCGAGGGCCCGTTGGCCGGGGTACGCGGGCTGCGCCCCGAGGAGACCCGGTACGAGGGCTCGGCGGAGAACCTCCCCCGGCTCTGGGTGGCGGTGCGTGCCGCCGTCCGGCAGGTGCTCGACGAGGTGAGTCTCGCCGAGGTGGTCAGCGGGCGGCTCCCGGCGCACGTCCGCAAGCTGACCACCCTGCCCGACGCCTGGGAGCCGCGCTGACGGTCGCGCCACCGGTCGGTACGCCGACCCGTCCCGCCGCACCCGCCCGCCGTGGTCGACACCGTCCAGCCTGGACCCGACCAGGTTTCGGTTTTCGTGAATGCGGGCATCTACCGGGCCGAGACGGCAACGACGACAGGGAACGCGAAGGGAGCGCCACGATGGGTCTGATGTTCCGTAAGCGCAAGAAGTACGGGCCGATCATCCTGAACTTCACCGAGAACGGCTTCTCGTCGTGGAGCATCAAGATCGGTCGTTGGTCGTGGAACTCCCGGGCCAAGGCGCACCGGGTCGACCTGCCGGGCCCGCTGTCCTGGAAGCAGGACAAGTCCCGGGCGTGACGCCCTTCCGCGAACGGGGTGCCGGTGGTCCACCGGTGCCCCGTTCGCCGTCTGCGTGTCCGGTCCGCCTCCGGCCAGGTTCGGCATTCGCCGGATCGGGGCGGCGAGCACGGCGCAGAATCGCCGCATGGCCAGCGACGACGGGAGCTACGCGCGGATTCGACGGCACACCCTGGCGGCCTGCTGCCTGCTGGTGGTCAGCTTCTTCCTGATCCCGTTGGAGCCCGATCCGAACGGGGTGCGGCTGACCCTGCGGGCGGTGGGCACCCTGGTGCTGATCGGGGTGGTCACCGTCCTGGTAACCCGCCAGGTGAGCCGTCAGCTCGGGGCCGGCACCCCGGTCGGTGACGACGAGGTCAAGTCGTTGAGCCGGCTGGTGGTGGCGCTGGTCGCCGGGCTGCTCGCGTTCGCGGTGGCCGACTACGTGGTGGCCGCGAGCGGGCCCGAGCAGTTCTCCGGGCTGCGTACCCGGTTGGACGCGCTCTACTTCGCCCTGGCCACCCTCACCACGATCGGCTACGGCGACGTGCACCCCGAGGGGCAGCTCGCCAAGGCTGTCGTCTGCGTGCAGATGCTGTTCAGCATCGGCGTCATCGCCACCGGGGCGTCCATCGTGGTCAAACGGTTGACCGCCCGGCCGGGGCGGGGCCGGCGCTGATCAGCACGTCCCCGCCGAGCCGCCCGTGTTCCGGGTCCCGGGTGACCGCGCCACCGTCCAGCAGTTCGGCGAGTGCGCGTCCGGCGTCCCCGGCCCGGTAGGCGGTCGCGGTCAGCGTGTGCCGGCGCAGCTCGGTCACCGTACGCGGGCCGTGGCGGGTCAGCTCGGCCAGCAGCGCGTCGCGCAGCGGACCGGTCGGCGGGTCCGCCCCCACGTCGAGCAGACCACCGGCCGGGTCCCGGTAGCGGACGGCGGCATCGACTCCGGCGGTCGCGGTCGCGGTGGCCCAGAGTGCCTCCTTGAACGCCTCCAGGCTCTTGTCCAGCCTGGTGCCGAACGCGACCAGCCGGGCCGGTGTCCCGTCGGTGGGGACCAGCTCGACCTCGGTGACCAGGGGGAACCCGGCGGCGGTCAGGGCCGGCCGCAGGGTGGGGGCGGTGGAGGTCAGCAGCACCTCGGCCGGTCGGCCGGTCGCCGTGGCGGCCAGCAGCGCCGGCTCCGGTGCCGCGCCGTCGACCAGGGTGAGCAGTGGCGCGCCGACCGCGCCGGCCGCCTTCAGCACCACCGGCAGCCGGCCGGGGTCGCCGGGCACCACGTGCACGGCCACGTCGCCGGGCAGGCCGGCCTCGACGACACCGAGCCGGGCGGGCAGTTCGGGGCCGCCGTCGGCGAGCACCAGCACGGTGAGCCGGCGGCCCCGGAGCCGGTCGGCGAAACCGGCCACCACCCGCAGGGCCGCCTCGGCGGTGCCCGGGTCACCGGCGTACGCCAGCGCGAGGGTGGCCCGCCGGGAGCGGTGCAGGGCCCCCGGCAGCCAGTGGTCGAGCTGACGGACGAGCAGTCCGCCCAGGACGGCGTCGATCGACATCCTGTCGTTCTACCGTACGGCCGTTCAGGCCGGGACGGAGATCCCCACCCCGCCCCGGGTCTGCCCGCCGTAGCGGGCCCGCTCGCGGTCGAGGTCGAGCCGGCCGATCCGCTTGCGGGCGGCGAGGGCGTCCTCGTCGAGCAGGTCGGCCGGGACGATCCAGACGATCTCGAACTCCAGCCCGTCGGGGTCGCGGCCGTAGAGGCTCTTGGTGGTGCCGTGGTCGGAGGTGCCGACCAGGGCGTCGGCGGCGGCCAGCCGCTGCGCGGTGACGGCCAGCTCGTCGAGGGTGTCCAGTTCCCAGGCCAGGTGGTAGAGGCCGACGGTGGCCCGGCCGGCCTGGGAGCGGCCGGCGGTCGCGCCGATCTCGAACAGGCCGAGGTCGTGGTCGTTGGTCGAGTCGGGGGCCTGGAGGAAGGCCGCGCCCCGGAACCCGTCCGGGGTCATCGGCACCGGGCGGAAGCCCAGCACGTCGCGGTAGAAGTCGATGCTGCGACGCAGGTCGGAGACGTAGAGCACGGCGTGGTTGAGGCGATGGATTCCCATGCCCACCACGCTAGCGCGGTTTTGTTGAGCGTTCAACTATTCCGGCTATGATGGTGGCCATGACCCGCTGGCTGGACCCCGACGAGCAGCAGACCTGGCGTGCCTTCCTGGCCGCCTCCCGGGCGCTGACCGACACCCTCGACCGCGAGCTGCAACGCGACGCCGGGATGCCGCACGCCTACTACGAGATCCTGGTGCGGCTCTCCGAGGTCCCCGACCGGCGGCTGCGGATGAGCGAACTGGCCGACCTCACCGGCTCCTCGCGCAGCCGGCTGTCGCACGCTGTGGCCCGGCTGGAGACCGCCGGCTGGGTCCGCCGCGAGGACTGCCCCACCGACCGGCGCGGGCAGGTCGCCGTACTCACCGACGCCGGCTTCGCGGCCCTCGCCGCCGCCGCGCCCGGCCATGTCGAGGGGGTACGCCGGCACCTGTTCGACGCGCTCAGCCCCGCCCAGGTCGACCAGTTGCGCCGGATCAGCGAGACGCTGGTCGCCCACCTGACCGGTTCTTGACCAAGTTGCCGACCGGCAAGGGTTGTACTAACCGTTGCCGGCCAAGCACGATGGGGCGTGTCTTCCGGCTTCGGTGAACTGACCCTCCAGGCGCAGCACCTGGTGTCCGCCGGCGACCTGGCCGGTGCCCAGCGACTGCTGGCCGACGCGCTGACCGACGCGGACCCCCGCCCCGACCACGCCTCCCCCGAGCTGGCCGAGGCCGCCGGCCTCCAGGCCCGACTGCTGGTCACCCTCGGTGAACCGCACTCCGCGCGCGGCTGGGCCGCCTTCGCGTACGCGGCGTCGAGCCGGTTGTACGGCATCTCCGACCAGCGGACGATCTCGGCGGCGGCCACACTGGCGGCGGTCCTGCACCGGGTCGGCAGCGACGCCCGCGCCGCCCGGCTCTACTCCGAGGTGATCCTGGAGCTGACCGCCCACGACGGTCCCGAGTCGCTGCGGGTGCTCGCCGCGCACGCCGACCTGGCCACCGTGGAGTACGCCCGGGGCCAGTGCTCCCAGGCCCGCGAACGTCTCCAGGACGCCTGGGAACTGCACCGCGAGGTGTACGGCGACGGCCACGCCAGCGGCATCAAGATGCTCGCCCGGCTCGGTGCCATGCAACGCGACTGCGGCCGGTTCGACGAGGCGCACGACAACCTCGCCCTCGCCCGCGAGCTGGCCCGACAGCACCTCGCCGCCGACGACCCGCTCGCCCGTCAGGTGGCGGCCCTGGCCCGCGCCGCCGCCGACCCGGACCACGTCTGCGACGACGAGCCCACCCCCGAGCGCGGTACGCCGGTGGTGCCGGCCGCCCGTACCCCGCCGCCCGCCGAGGGGCCGCCCGACCTGCCGGCCTGGTCGGCCGGCCCGGTGCCACCCGACGATCCGTACCCGCCGACGGTGCCCGGCCAGCGGATGCCCGCCGACGACACCGGCTACCCACCGGACGCCGGCCGCCCCGGCCCCGCCGACCGCTTCGGTCCACCCGACCGCTTCGATGCCCCCGACCGGTTCGGTCCACCCGACCGGTTCGGCGCGGCCGGCCCCGCGGCAGGTGGTGGATACTCCGCTCCCGCCGACAGCGGCTACGGCCCCTGGGACGGTCAGCCCGGCGGGGACGGCTACCGGGCCGGCGACGGCCCGGGCGATGCCGGCTACCGGGATGACACCGGCTACCCGGGCGGCAGCGGCTACCCGACCTCCGGTCACCCGGTCTCCGATTACCCGGCACCTGGCCACCCGGCCGGGTCGGCCTATCCGGCGGGCGCGGGTCATCCAGCCCGGCCGGGTCATCCGCCCGGGCCCGGCTATCCGCCCGAGCCGGGTTATCCAGCCGAGCCGGGTCATGTCGGCGGACCCGGCCATCCCAGTGGGTCCGGCCATTCCGGTGGGCCGGGCTATCCGGCAGGGTCGGGGCGGATCGACGACGACGGACACTGGCCGCCCGAGCCGGCCACTGCCGGAGCGCCCGGGTCCACGACCGGCGGGTGGCGGGAGGTCCCCTATGCCCCGCCGCTGTCACAGAGCCGCCGGGACGAGGAGGCGGCCGGGGTACGCCGGGTCACGCCGGCCGAGCCGCCGGTGGACCCGTCGCGGTTGCTGCCCGTGCTGGTGCCGCGCCGGCACGCCCCGCCCCCGCGCCGCCCGGGTGCCGTGCCGCTGGTGGCCGCCGGGGTCGCCGTGGTGCTGCTGGGCGCGGTCGCGGTGATCGCCGGGGTGTCCCAGGTGGGGGGCTCCGACGCGCCACCGCCCGCCGCGCCGAGCGAAGCCGCCCCGACCGCCACCACGCCGAACGCCGGCCCACCCGCCTCGCCGGGCACCCCACCGGGGCGGGTGACGTTGCGCGACCGACCCGACGGCATCACCCTGACCTGGACGTACCCGGCCGGCAGCGAGGGCCCGGTGGTGCTCTCCGCCGCCCAGGCCGGCCAGGACCCGCGCCCCTTCCAGACCCTCCCACCCGGCACCGACAACTTCGTCGTGCACGGCCTGGACCGCACCACCAACTACTGCTTCACCGTCGCCGTCGTCTGGTCCACCGACGTGGTGGCCCGAGCCAAACGCGTCTGCACCACCCGCCGCTGACCCACCCACCCCTCCCCACCCCACCCCTCCCCACCCTTCCCCACCCGACGCCCACCCCCGCCCCGCCCGTCCGCCCCCGCCCCGCCCGTGTTGATCAAGAGGTTTACGTCACCCCCAGCAAGATTCCTGACGCAAACCTCTTGATCACCGCCTCATCCACCCCGCCCGGTCGGGCGATCAAGAGGTTTGCGTCAGCCGAGGTGGGTTGGGGTGACGCAAACCTCTTGATCAACTCGGGCAGGCGGGGGCCACCGGCGCGGAGTGTGGAGGGCGGATCAGTCGGGGTCGGGGAGGACGGGTAGGTGGAGCCGGACGGTCAGGCCGGGGTGGGCGTCGTCGAGGGCGATGGTGCCGCCGCCCCGGCGTACCAGCTCGCGCACGATGGCCAGGCCGAGTCCCGCGCCGCCCGCGTCCCGGGCGCGCCCCTCGTCCAGCCGGGCGAACCGGCGGAACACCCGCTCCCGGTCCGCGACCGGGATTCCCGGCCCGTCGTCGGTCACCGTCACCAGGTGGTACGCCCCGTCGGCCGCCGGTTCGACCGCCAGCACCACCCGGGTACGCGCGTGCCGGACGGCGTTGTCGACGAGGTTCCCCAGTACCCGCCGCAGTTCGTCGGGGACACCGACGGTCCACGCCGGACCCGCCGCCGCGACGACGGTGACCTCCGACGCCACAGCCGGACCCGCCCCGACGACGGTGACCTCCGGCGACACAGCCGGACCTGCGGCGACGGGGTCGGGCCAGCGGGCGGCGACCTCGGTGAGCAGAGCGCCCAGCTCCACCGGCTCCGCCGCGCGGAGGTGGTCGGCCTGCTGTGCCGGTTGCTCGTCGAGTCGGGCGAGCAGGAGCAGGTCGTCGACGAGCCGGCCCAGCCGTTCGGTGTCGGTGAGCAGGTCGGCGGCGACGGCCGGCCAGTCGGTGCGGTCACCGAGGCGCTGGGCCACCTCCAGTTCGGTACGCATGTTCGTCAACGGGCTGCGCAGTTCGTGTGCCGCGTCGGCGAGGAACGACCGTTGTCGGGCGCGGGCCGCCGCCAACCGGTCCAGCATGTCGTTGAGGGTGACCGCCAGCCGGTGGATCTCGTCCTGGGAGGCGGGTACGGGCAGCCGGCCGGCCGCGTCCCGCCCGGTGATCTCGGCCGCCCCGCTACGCAGCGCCTCGACCGGGCGCAGGGTGGCCCCGACCACCCGCCAGGCGACCACCGCGAGCAGCCCCACCAGCAGCGGGAAGGCGACCAGCAGCACAGTACGGGCGGCCTGCGTGGCGTGCCGGACGTCCACGGTGGAGCGGCCCACCAGCACGGTCACCGGCTCCCCCGCCGACCGGGCGGGTACCGCCACGACGCGTACCGGCCCCTCCCAGCCGAGCCGTTGGCCGGGCACGACCGTGCGCTGCCGGCCGGTGCCGCTGAGCTGGTCGGGGCGGACCATCGGCACCAGCCGGTCGGCGTCGATGGAGGCGGCCCTGATCCGCCCGGCGGAGTCGACCACCTGCACCCGTAGCTGCCCGCCGGCCACCGGCAGCGGATCGGGCAGGGCGTCCTCGCCGGCCAGCCGGGCGACCGCGTCGGCGGTGCGGAACGCCTCCTCGTCGACGGTGCGTTGCAGCGTCCAGCCGAGCGCCACCAGCAGCACCACCCCGCCCAGGGCCAACCCGACCGAGAGGCCCGCCACGCCGAGCACCATCAGCCGGGCACGCAGCCCGAGCGCCGACCAGCGCAGCCGGCTCACGGGATCAGCCGGTAGCCGGCGCCCCGGACGGTCTCCAACCGGTCCCGGCCGATCTTGCGGCGCAGATAGCCGACGTACACCTCGACCGCGTTCGGGGCGGTCCGCAGGCTGGCGTCCCAGACGTGGTCGAGCAGTTCGGTCTTGGAGATCACCTCGCCGGGGCGGCGGATCAGGTACTCCAGCAGCGCGAACTCCCGGGCGGTGAGCACCACCTCGGCGTCGGCGCGGGTGACCCGCCGGCGGGCCGGGTCCAGCCGCAGGTCCCCGACGGCGAGCACGGTGGGCCGTTCCGGGGCGCCCCGGCGCAGCAGCGCCCGCAGCCGGGCCACCAGCACCACGTACGAGAAGGGTTTGGTCAGGTAGTCGTCGGCCCCGCAGTCCAGCCCGTCGGCCTGGTCGTACTCGCCGTCCTTGGCGGAGAGCATCAGCACCGGCAGCCAGTGCTCGTCGGCGCGCAGCCGGCGGACCACCTCGTAGCCGGACAGGCCGGGGAGCATCACGTCGAGGATCATCGCGTCGTATCCGCCGTGCCGGGCGGCGTCCAGCCCGGCCGGGCCGGTGCCGGCCGTGTCCACCACGAACCCCTCGGCTGTGAGGCCACGCTGCAACGCCGCCGCCAGCCGGGCCTCGTCCTCCACCACCAGCACCCGCATCATCCCAGCGTGCCACCCCGACGCGACCGACCGGGACGCCGTCCTCAGCGGGCTCACAGCAGCGAACCGGCAGGATGGTCGCAGGAGGTGCGCTCATGTCCGTACTGAAGAACCGCTCCACCCTGCGGTGGCTGGTGCCGCTGGCCGCCGCGGTCACCGTCGTCGGTGGGGGTGCCGCGATCGGCACGTTCGCCGCGAACGCCGAGCCGGCCCTGCCGCCGCGCAGCGCCGCCCAACTCCTCGTCGACCTGCAGACCGCCCGGCTGGACGGGCTCTCCGGCACGGTGGTGCAGCGGGCCGACCTCGGGCTGCCGCCGCTGGCCGGACTGGCCGGTGGGGACGCCGCGCTGCTCACCGGCACGCACACCCTGCGGGTCTGGTACTCGGGGCCGGACCGGCAGCGGGTCGCGTTGCTCGACACCCTGGGCGAGCGGGACGTCATCCGTTCCGGCCGGGACGTGTGGGCCTGGGACAGCAGGGCCAACACGGCGACGCACCGGACGCTGCCGGAGTCGACCGGGCGGGCGGCGGAGGGCGCGTTGCCGGTCACCCCGAAGGACGCCGCCGAGCGGGCGTTGGCCGCCGTCGACCCGAGCACGCTGGTGACCACCGGCCGGACGGCCACGGTCGCCGGACGGGACGCGTACGAGCTGGTGCTCACCCCGCGTGACGAGGCGTCCCTGGTGCACCAGGTGCGGATCGCCATCGACGCGACGGAGCACGTGCCGCTGCGGTTCGAGGTGCTCGCCGACGGTGCCGACCGGCCGGCGTTCGAGATGGCCTTCACCCAGGTCGACTACCGCCGGCCGGACGCCGACCAGTTCACCTTCAACCCGCCGCCCGGGGTGAAGGTGACCGAGGCGACCGGCGACCTCCCGGAGGCGGAGGCCGCAGCCGGGGCGAAGGTCGACGCGCACCGGAAGGCCGGGGCCGCAGCGAAGCCCGGGGCGGGCGACGACGCCGGTCTGCGTACCGTCGGGACGGGCTGGACCACCGTGCTGGTGACGCGGACGGACGAGGCGGACGAGGCGCGCAAGCCGGACGGCGGCGCGGCGAAGCCCGGCCCGGCCGACGGTCCCGGCGCGGCGCAGGCCCTCGACCTGCTCAACGGGTTGCCGAAGGTCAGCGGGGACTGGGGCAGCGGCCGGTTGTTCGCCGGGAAGCTGTTCAGCGTGCTGCTCACCGACGACGGGCGGGTGCTCGCCGGGTTGGTGACGCCGGAGCGGCTGTACCAGGCCGCGCGGGGCTGATCCCGCACCTCACGACCCTCCGGGGGTCCGGGCCGGCGTGAGCCGGCGCGGGCCCCCGTCGCCGTGTCCGGCGCAGGGTGCGGGCCGGGTCCGGCGTGGGGTGCAGGCTTGGTGGGGGCCGCCGCAGGCGGTATCTTGAACAGTTCCCGAAATGCAAAAAGGAATGACTCAAGAGCCATTCCATGCGTGATTCTAAGCGACGAGGAGACGGCTTGTCAACGCACCCGGACGAGCTGCGACAACACGACGACGAGATCGGCCGCGAGCAGGAGTACGTGTCGATGCTCTACGGCCGGCTGGACGGCATGCGTGAGCAGGCCGCCCGGCGGCTCACCGACGAGCTGCGCGCCGGTGGCGGCGGCACCCAGCAGGACCGCTCCCAACGCGACAGCGCCGTCCAGATGTACGCCGACCAGGTCGAGCAGTTCTCGGCGGTCGAGCAGGGGCTGGCCTTCGGCCGGCTCGACGGGGCCGACGGCAGCCGGCACTACATCGGCCGGATCGGCATCTTCGACACCGACGGCGACTACCACCCGCTGCTGATGGACTGGCGTGCCCCCGCCGCCCGGCCGTTCTACCTCGCCACCGCCGCCAACCCGCAGGGCATCCGGATGCGGCGGCACCTGCGCACCCGGGAGCGGAAGGTCACCGGCCTCAACGACGAGGTGCTGGACATCGCGACCGCCTCCCCCACCGGTCACGAGGAACTGACCGGGGAGGCGTCGCTGCTCGCCGCGCTCGGTGCCGGCCGGACCGGCCGGATGCGGGACATCGTGGAGACCATCCAGGCCGAGCAGGACCGGATCATCCGGGCCGACCTGCCCGGGGTGCTGGTCGTGCAGGGCGGTCCCGGCACCGGAAAGACGGCCGTCGCGCTGCACCGCGCCGCGTACCTGCTCTACACCCACCGGCAGCAGCTCTCCACCCGCGGTGTGCTGCTGGTCGGCCCGAACGCGACGTTCCTGCGGTACATCTCGCAGGTGCTGCCGGCGCTTGCCGAGACGGGTGTGCTGCTCAGCACCCCCGGCGACCTGTTCCCCGGGGTCAGCGCCCGGCGCGCCGAACCGGCCCGGACCGCCGCCCTCAAGGGCCGGGCGGTGCTGGCCGAGGTGCTCGCCGCCGCCGTCCGGGACCGGCAGTGGGTGCCGGACGAGCCGATCGAGATCGAACTGCCCCAGCGCGAGGTGCTCCGGCTGGACCCGGAGACGGTACGCGAGGCCCGCGACCGGGTCCGGCGTACCGAGCGTCCGCACAACCTGGCCCGCGCCCTGTTCGACATCGAGATCGTGCACGCCCTCGCCGAGCAGGTGGCCGAGCGGATCGGGGCGGACCCGCTCGGCGGGGAGAACCTGCTGGAGGAGGCGGACCGGGCCGAGATCCGTCGGGAGCTGCGCGAGGAACCGGAGATCACCGCCGTCCTGGACGAGCTGTGGCCGGTGCTCACCCCGCAACGGCTGCTCGCCGACCTGTACGCCGCGCCGGAGCGGATCGCCACCGCCGCGCCGATGCTCACCGACGACGAACGCGCCCTGCTGCACCGCCCGGCCGGCGGTGGCTGGACGCCGGCCGACGTGCCGCTGCTCGACGAGGCCGCGGAGCTGCTCGGCGAGGACGAGCGGGCCGCCGCCGCCCGGCGGGAACGCGTCCGGTCCTTCCAACGCGAGTACGCCGAGGGCGTGCTGGAGATCGCCCGGGGTTCCCGCTCGATCGACGTGGAGGACGAGGCCGACGGTGGTGAGATCCTCGGCGTCACCGACCTGATCGACGCCGACCGGCTGCTGGAACGGCAGGAGGAGGCCGACCGGCTGACCACCGCGCAGCGGGCCGCCGCCGACCGACGCTGGGCGTTCGGGCACGTCATCGTGGACGAGGCGCAGGAGTTGACGCCGATGGCCTGGCGGTTGCTGATGCGCCGGTGCCCGAGCCGGTCGATGACGATCGTCGGGGACGTGGCGCAGACCGGCGCGTTGGCCGGCACGCCGTCCTGGGCCGAGGCGCTGGAGCCGTACGTGGCGCGGCGGTGGCGGCTGGAGGAGCTGACCGTCAGCTACCGCACCCCGGCCGAGATCATGGCGGTGGCCGCCGAGGTGCTCGCCGGGATCGACCCGGAGCTGCGCCCACCCCGGTCGGTACGCCACAGCGGGGTGCCGCCGTGGGACCGGACGGTCGGGGCGGACCGGCTGGACGCGGAACTGGTCGCCGCGGCCCGCGCGGAGGCCGCCGAGCTGGCCGACGGCGACGCGGACGGCCGCCCCGGCGACGGCGGGGGGCGGCTCGGGGTGATCGTGCCGGCCGGGCGGGCCGACGAGTTGGCGGGCGTCCTGCTGGCCGCGTTGCCGGAGGCGGCCGTCGGCGAGCAGCCCGAGTTGGAGAGCCGGGTGGTGCTGCTGACCGTCGGCCAGGCCAAGGGGCTGGAGTTCGACTCGGTGCTGGTGGTGGACCCGGACGGGATCGTCGCCGAGTCACCCCGGGGGCGCAGCGACGTGTACGTCGCGCTGACCCGCGCCACCCGACGTCTGGGCGTGCTGCGCCCCGCCGGCTGACCGTCCGACCCGGTCCCGCCCGGCGGCGACACACCACCGCCGGGCGGGCCGGTTCAGTCGTCGGAGAAGTCGCCGATCTCGACGGCGCTGGCGGACTGGTCGCTGACCGGGCCGCCGGTCGGGGTGCTCAGGCCGCCGGTGGTGGCGTCGCCGGTGGTGGTCGGGGCCACCGTGCCCGGGTGCCGTTCGGGCTGCCGGGCCACCCGTCGGACGCTGGCCGGCCCGGCCGTGCCTCCGGTGGTGGTCAGCGCGCCCTGACCCCGGGTGGGACCGCCGTCGCGCAGCACCTCCGGGTCGACCGGCACGTCGGCCACGTCGTCCGGGTCGTCCTCCTGCAGTGCCCGGGTCACGTCGATCTGGGGCACCGTCACCTCGTCGAGGGCTCCGGGACCGTACGCCCCGGCGGTGAGCCGTTCCTCGGCCTGACGGGTGGACTCCCGCATCCTGTCGTCGTCGCGCACGTTCCTCACCTCACAGGGTCTCGGCGGAACCCACTGCGTGCCCGGGGGCCGGACCACCAAACACCGCCGCCCGGGTCCGGCCCCGCTGGCGTACCACGGTCGGGGCACCGCGGCGCGGACCCGGCGGGCGGCGGATTTTCGGCCGGAGGCCGGTGTTACCTGCTCAGGGTCGGGGGGTAGACCCAGGGTGCCCCCGCCACAGCAGGTGAACCGTGCCGTGGCCGACCGCGGTAGCGGGGCGAGGGAGTTGCAGGTACTCATCAAATCCTGAGGAGGACCAGATGAGCACGCAGGCTGCATCCACCAGGCCCATGAACCGGCCGATGCAGGACACCGCCCAGCGCAACGCCATGATGAACGAGCAGACCCGGCAGATGCCGGCGATGCACGACGGGCACCGGGAACCGATGCCGTCTCCGGGTACGGAGACCAAGCAGTCGTTCCTGACCACCGAGTTCTGGGTCTACGCCGCCGCAGTCGCGGTCGTGGTGATCTCCGCCTTCTGGCGCGGTACCACCACGAACGGCCTGAACATCAACAACCCGACGCAGGCGTGGTGGTTCCTGACCGCCCTGACCGGCGCCTACCTGGTGAGCCGGGGCCTGGCGAAGGCGGGTTCGGCACGGCGTTCCGGCGCCGAGCGCAAGGGTCGTCGCTGACACGGCTGACCCGAGCAGCGTGAGCTGCTGAGCACGATGGCCCCCGGGATTCCGCCCGGGGGCCATCGTCGTGCGTGCCGGTCAGCACCCGTGCCGGACCGGAACGCCTGTCACTCGAAGTCGCCGCCGAAGTCGCCACCGTCGTCGTCGCCCTCGAAGGCGTCGTCGAGCAGCTCACCGGCGACCAGGCCGCCGGCCACGCCGAGCGCCGCGCCGGCCACCACGCCACCCATCCCCGGCCCCCGGCCGTGGTGGCCGTGACCGTGGCCGTGCGTCGGGTAGCCGTGGGTGGGCGCGCCGAAGCCGGACGAGGCCCGCAGGTTGCCGTACGTCGAGGTGGTCTCGCGCAGCCAGCCGTCGACGACCCGGACCCAGTCGACCCGGTCGACGTCGCCGTGCGACACGGTGTACCGGCCGAACACGTCGTGCCCGGAGCTGAGGAAGCCGCCCCGCTTGTCGCACTCCAGCACCACCTCGACCCCGTGCGGGCTGGTCACGAAGGTCAGCTCCACCTCGGAGATGGCCTGCGCGTACTGGGGCGCGGCGAAGAACTCGATCTCCTGGTAGAACGGCAGCGTCTGCTGCGAGCCCCGGATGTGGCCCCGCTCCAGGTCGGCGTGCTTGAACCGGAAGCCGAGCTGCTGGAACGCCCCCAGGATGTGCTCGTGCACCGGCAGCGGGTGCACGTTGACCTGGTCGAGGTCGCTCTTGTCGACCGCGCGGGCGATCGCCAGCTCGGTACGCAGGCCCATCGTCATGCCGTGCAGGCGCTGGCCGTAGACGTCGGTGATCGGGGTCTCCCACGGCACCGGGAACTGGAACGGGATGGCGAGCTGCTGCTTGGGGGCGAGCTGGAGCGGGCCGCTGACCACCATGCGGTGGAACTCCATGACACCGGCGTACTCGCTGTCGCCGCCCTCGATCTCGACCCGGGTGACCAGGCCGATGCCGATCTGCTCGATGTTGGCCGGGGCGTCCCCGCCGACCAGGTTCACGTTGCCGTCGAGGGTCAGGCCGGGCCGGGTGTTCGGGTTGGCCAGGACGGTGTCGACGCTGGGCCCACCTACACCGAACGCGCTCAGCATCTTCTTGAAGACCATCGGAACTCCCGCTTCACGGTCGGCGTACTCCACCGTGGAGCACGCACGGTTACCCGGCGCACCCTAACCGCCAGGACTGTGAAGTGGCTGAAAGGGCGCACCGGGGCGGGCCAGCAGCACCAGCACCACGCAGGCCGCCACGAAGAAGACCGCCATGGCCGAGGCCATGGGCAGCAGGGTGGCGTACCCGAGGAGACCGGTGAGTGGCGTGACCAGCGCGCCGGCGAGGAAACCCAGACCACCCTGGAGCGCGGCGGTGGTGCCGGCGGAACGCCGGCCGGCCTCCTGCGCCAGCGCGGTGCTGGCCGGCAGGGTCAGGCCCATGCCGGCGACCACCACGGCGAGCAGCGTCCACGGCACGGCCAGCGGCCACCCGGCCCCCCGGTCCACCAGGGCGACGACCAGCAGCGCGAGGGTGGCCACCGTGGACGCGGCGAGCCCGGCGGCCCGCAGCCGGCCGGTGCCGAGCCGCTTGACCAGCACCCGGAACAGCAGCCCGGCGGCGGCCATGCCGGCGGCGTTGGTGGCGAAGATGAGGGTGTAGCGGGACTCGTCCACCCGGTAGGCGGTCTGGAAGACGAACGACGAGCCGCCGATGTAGGTGAAGAAGCCGGCGATGGCCAGGCACAGCACGATCAGGTTGGTGAGCACCGTACGGTCGCGCAGCAGCCCGGCCATCCGCGCCAGCGCCGCGCGGGGGCCGCCGTCCTGCCGGCGGTGCGCGGGCAGCGTCTCCGGCAGGCCGACCAGCGCGGCCACCGCCATCGCCGCCCCCAGCCCGGTGAGGGCGAGGAAGACGGTACGCCAGATGCCGTGGTCGAGGATCACCCCGCCGACCGCCGGTGCCAGCACCGGGCCGAGGAAGGTCACCGAGGCGATGCTGCCGAACCGGGCGGCGGCCTGGTCGCCCTGCCACGCGTCGGTCACCATCGCCCGGCCGAGCGCCACCCCGGTGCCGGCCGCGATCCCCTGCCCGAGCCGGGCGAGCACCAGCACCCCGGCGGTCGGGGCGGCGGCGCAGAGCAGCGACAGCAACGCGAACGCCACGGTGCTCACCAGGACGATGCCGCGCCGGCCCCGGATGTCGCTGACCGGGCCGAGCAGGAGCTGACCGGCGGCCATGCCGACGATGAACGCGGTCAGGGTCAGCTGCGCCATGGTGGCGCTGGTGTCCAGGGAGCGCCGCAGTTCGGGCAGGGCGGCGATGTACGCGTCGGTGGCGAACGGCCCCACCCCGGTCAGCAGCACCAGCGCGACCATGGACGGCCTGCCCGCCGCCCGGCCGGGTCGGTGCGACGTGGACGGCGTCTCGACCTGCGGAGGTGTCACCCATGGACCGTAGACGAGCCAACCGGCCGGTAGCGACGACACCCTGAAGACCTCGCCTGCTTGATTCACCACGTCCCGCCGATTTGGCGGCATACCCGACCTCGGGTATCGCCACATCGGCGGCACGTCGTCCACGTCCATGGCCGGCCCGCCACCCGAGCCACCTGGCCCGGCACCGCGAACGTTCATGTCATGGCACTAGCTGATAACCCACTTCGCGTAATCGCCCGCCCCACTCGGAGACGGAGACGGAGACGAAGAGGGGGCGGGGGAGGGAGAGGGAGAGGCGCTTCCACCCTCATTCAGGCACGACATCAGGACGACGATCGTCCCAGGCGTCGGGTTGTCCCCGTAGATGGAGAGACACCACCCGCCCGACAGACCGCTCAGTAGTCTGCCACCATTGGTGAGGGTCCACTGTTGGTTGGGGTTGGTGGAACCGCAGGACCAGTCGAGCACGGAAGTTCCGTCGGCGGTCACGCCGTTCAGGACATCGGCGCATCGACTCGGATCGGCCTGGGTGGAGAGATTACCGGCGTTCCCAGCACTGAAAGCCCAGCTCATGGGCTTCCCGCCCTGGGCGCATGGCATGACGACCAGCGGTGCCCCATCGAATGCGTTGCCGTTGTAGAGGGTCAGACACAATCCGGAGTCCGGATTCTTGAGCTGATAGTAGTTGGCGTTGACACCCACTTTCGTGTCATTCCGGTCGGGAGTTTCCAGTTGCGCCGTGGCACCGGCGGCCGGCCACACCAGAAGACTCAGCGCGAGAAGGGTGGCTCCGATTCCCGCCACGAGGGCACGGTGATCACGACGGAGACGACTCATACGTTAATCCATTCGTAGATGTGAATACTTCTTCCAAGTATCCGGATGCGGGCGGGAGATTGCAATAGCCGTTCAACCATGGCATCGATCACCGCCCCTTCCCCCGATCGTCCGGCCGGAGCCCACCGCTCATCGTCGTGCCACTACGGAAGTAAACAGGATTCCCGAAATGGGGATTCGCCGATCCGCCAGTACCGAACCGGCTCGCCAGCACACTGCTCGAATTGCATGTCGAGAAAAAGGCGGAGGTCACCTTGTGGAGGTTGCCTCACCCGGCGTCGTCGACGAGTAGTCCGCGCAGGACGCCGCGTACCGTCGTCGCGAAGAGGTCGCGGGGCGCGGACGGTGACGGGTCGGTGACGGCGGCGACCAGGTTCGGGTATGCCGCCAGGTCGATGCCGGCGAAGCCGACCGGCGGCGCGGCGGACTCCTGCCGGGCGAACAGCGACGTCACCCCGGTCATCATGGCGATCGCCTCGAACTTGGTGGTGGTCGCGGCCGGCACCGGCCGCAGGACGGCCAGGCAGTGGTCGAACCAGGCCAGGCTCTGCGGGCCGGGGGCGGTCGGCCGGGGCAGGACCGCCACCAGCCAGGGGTGCCGCCGGTAGAGGTCGAGCTGCCGCCTCGCGAGACGCAGCATGGTGTCGAGCCAGTCGCCGCCGGCCTCCGGGTAGGGGCGCAGCTCCCCCGCCGCCCGGTCGACCATCAGGTCGAGCAGGTCGTCGCGGGAGGACAGGTAGCGGTAGAGCGAGCCGGCGCCGGTGTGCAGCGCGGCGGCGACCGCCCGCATGGAGACCGCGCCGATGCCGTCGGCGTCGGCAACCGCGATCGCGGCGGCCACGATCTCGTCCCGGGAGTGCGAAGGCGCGGGACCGCGCTGCCCCCGGGCCGGCCGGGACCAGATCGGCGGACGCGCTGGCTCGTCGGGTGAGGTCACCGCTACACTCTAAAACTGCGAACACCGTTCGCGGTTTTGATGTCGGGGAGGACGAGATGGAACAGCACTGGACCGTGCAGCGGGTACCGGCGGCCGACGACGCCGAGATCGTGCTCCACTCCACCGGCAGCGGGCCGGGCATCATCGTGGTGCACGGCGGCGGCGTCACCATCGGCATCTACCGCCGGTTGGCCCTGCGGCTGGCCGACCGGTTCACCGTGCACCTCTACAACCGTCGCGGGCGGGACGACGCGGCGGCCCGCGCCGAGCCCTACGACGGCGAGCAGGACGTCGACGACCTCGCCGCGCTGCTGGCCGCCACCGGGGTCGGCAACGTGCTCGGCCACAGCGGCGGCGGCTTCGTGGCCCTGCGCGCCGCCGCCCGGGGGCTGCCGATCGACCGGCTCGCCCTCTACGACCCGGCGGTGCAGGTCAACGGTCTGTTCCCGCTCGACTGGGTGCCCGCCGCCCGCGCGGCGGCACACGCGGGCGACATCGCCCGCGCCATGGCGATCACCGGGGCCGGCCTCAACACCCAGTCGGCCACGTCGCGCCTGCCACTGGCCGTCCAGGTGGCCATCTGCCGACTGTTCCTGCGTACGCCGATCGGGCGCGGCATGGGCGAACTGCTGCCGACCACCCTGGACGAGAGCGCGCTGATCCAGCACCACGACAGCCCGCCGCAGCGGTGGGCCGGCGTCACCGCCGAGGTGCTGTTGGCCTGCGGCGGCAGCGGTCCGCCCTACTACCGGCCGATCAACGAGGCGCTGGCCGTGGCGCTGCCGCACGCCCGCACGCTGGTGGTGCCGCGCGCCGGTCACGACGCGCTCAACCGGGCCCCGCAGCACCTGGTCGACGCGCTCGCCGACTTCTTCACCACCCCGGTCCCCTCGGAGCGGACCCACTCCTGACCCGGCAGGGGGCCGTCCTCAGCCGTGCGGCACGGCCGACGCCGGCCCGCCACCGAGGAAGCCGGTCAGGATCTCGGTGAACCGGGCCGGCTGCTCCTCGGCGGCGTAGTGGCCGCAGTCGTCGATGACCGCCTCGGTGACGTCGTCGGCGGCCAGGCGCATCGTCCGGGCGACCAGCGCGCCACTGTAGAGCGCGCCGCCGATGGCGAGCACCGGCAGCGTCAGCCGGGTCTTCGCGCGCTGTTCGTTCTGCGCGATCGTCGCGTCCAGCGCCCGGTAGTAGCCGAAGCTGGCCCGTAGCCCGCGCGGGTCCGCGACGATCGCGTCGACGTAGACGTCGACGGCGTACGCGGGGATGGTGGTCGGGGTGGCGGCCTTCGTGGCGAACTGGTAGCCGAAGAACAGCCGCTCCCGGCCCCGGACCAGCGCCTCGCTGAGGTCGTCGAGCCGGTTGAAGCCGAAGTGCCAGAACCGCTGGCTGACCTCGGCCGGGCTGAAGAACGACGGGGTCGGCGTGAGGCCGGGGACGATCGCGTCGACGACGGCGAGCCGGCCCACCCGCCCGGGATGGTCGGCGGCGAGGGCGTACCCGGTCCACATGCCGATGTCGTGGCCGACGACGTCGAACCGGTCGTGCCCGAGTGCGGTCATCAGGGCGACCAGGTCGGCGGCGAGCGTGCCGGCGTCGTACCCGTCGTCGGGTTTGTCGGAGAGGCCGGTCCCGCGCTGGTCGACGGCGACGACGGTGTGCGTACGGGCGAGCGCGGGCATCACCTTCCGCCAGGCGTACCAGGTCTGCGGCCAGCCGCCGACCAGCAGCAGCGGCGGGCCGTCCCCGCCGGTGACGGCGTGCAGCCGCAGCCCGTCCAGCTCGACGAGCCGGCTGGTGAAGACGTCGGTGAAGCCGTCGGGCAGCCGCAGCGAACTCAGGGTTGTCATGCCGGCGACCATACCCATCTTGGAACGATCGATACAAGATAGGTATGCTGACGAACATGGCGGGCCGCAAGCAGTTCGACGTGGACGAGGCGCTACGACGCGCCATGCACGTCTTCTGGCGCTGGGGCTGGTCGGAGGCCTCCATCGACCGCCTCACCGAGGGCACCGGCCTCGGCCGCAGCTCGCTCTACGGCACCTTCGGCGACAAGAGCGCCCTCTTCCGCAGCAGCCTCCAGCTCTACACACAGACCTACCACCCGCTGTACGACCAGGCGCTACGCGGCCCCCACCCGGACCCGGGCGCCGTGACGGCCGCCTTCCTCCAGGTCACCCTGAACCGCATCGCCGACCCGACCGTGCCGGACGGCTGCCTGGTCACCGTGTCGGCAACGCAGTTCCCGGCCCTCGACGCGGAGGGCCGGGCGATAGTCCGCGCCGTGATCGACGGCCTGCGGGCGATGCTGGAACAGGCGATGCTGGCGGCGGGGGCGGGCGAACGGGAGGCCGCCGAGTGGGCGTTGTGCACGCTGGCGACGAACAAGTCCCTGGCGGTGCTGAGCCGCGCCGGCTTCTCCGGCGAAGACCTGGCCACCGTGGCCGCAGCCGCCGCCCGCCGCCGCGACCAGGCTCCCGGCCGGTGACGGGCGTCGATCAGGGCATCCAGAAGCTGGCCGGAAGGGCTTCGACGTCGGTCGCGGACCGTTCGAGGAGCGCCGCGATGGGCAGCAAAGCCGTCGCCGCAGCATCCCCGGCGTCGGCAAGGCGACGGATCACGTCCGCCTGCCGTCGTGCCCGCTGCGGCACGGCGGCGGCGAACCCACCCCGGTCACCCTCGTAGCCGTACGCGTCGAGCAGCAGGCGTAGCCGGCGGGCCCGCTCGCGCAGGTCGTCGTCGCTCAACGGGCTGCCGTCGCGCGGTGAGGCCAGCGGCACCCAGGTCAGCGCGGAGAACGCCAGGTCCCAGTCCCGCGACGACGGGCCGGCGGTGTCCCAGTCGCAGAACCCGACCAGCCGGTCACCGTCCACCACCGCGTTGTAGGGGGACGCGTCCTGGTGCCCGACGACCAGCCCGGGGCCCATCGTGCGGCCGACGAACCAGCACTCGTCCGGCGGCGGCGTGAAGCCGGCGGTCAGGTCGTGGACCCGGCGCAGCCACCGGCCGACCTGGACCAGCATCGCGTCGTCCGACGCCCAGTCGGGCCAGGGCTCCCGGCCGCCGATCGTCTCCCCCGGCAGATAGCTGAGCATCTCGCGACCCTGGTCGTCGAAGCCGAGGGCGCGGGGAGCGGCGTCGAACCCGGCATCCTCCAGATGTCGCAGCACCGCGTGCACGGTGGTCGTCCACCGCGACGCCCGCTTGTGTACGACACCATCGATCAACACGGCACCCGTGGTGTTACCGCCGGGAAGCACCTCTTCACGCATCTGCCCGGTATACCGGGCGTTGCGACGCCGACGACACCGAATTTCGTACGACCGAACCCGGCCATGGCCCGACTGTCCGACCCCTGTGCTCGAATGCCGGCATGCACATCGTCGTCTGCGGGGCGCTCGTGGTGAACGACGCGGTCCTGCTGGTGCACCGCAGTCCGGCCCGCCTGGCGTACCCGGATCTGTGGGATCTGCCCGGGGGTCACGTCGAAATGGGCGAGTCCGAACGACAGGCCCTCGCCCGTGAGCTGCGCGAGGAGGTCGGCGTCGAGATCGTCGCGGAGTCCTGCTCACGGCTGGGCGACCTGCGGTCCGGCAGCGGCGAGGACGCCGTACACGTCGGTGTGTGGCACGTCGGAGCCTGGCTCGGCTCCCCCACCAACCGTGCGCCCCACGAGCATGACGACCTCGCCTGGGTCGGGCTCAGCGAGTTGGGCGGTCTTCCCCTCGTGCACGGTGGCCTACCGGCGCTGCTCCGTGCCCTCGACGGGCCGCCCGCCTCACGCCTGGTCGAGGAGGTGGCGTGACGGGAGGTAGTCGATCTTCGTGTCGGCGTAGACGCCGAGGGTGCCGTCGTCGAGGCACCGCAGGCCGACGCTGAGCCAGCGCACCTCGCCGTCGGCGTGGAGCGCGTAGCCGACCGCGACGGCGAACTCCTCACCCCCGCAGGGGCAGGAGCAGGACTCGTGACCGGCCTCGACCCAGTAGTCGGCGCTGTCACCGATGAAGGCGACCGTGCCGCAGGCGAGGCAGGTCCGCCGGGTCGCCTCCTCCTCGTCGATGTCGACACGGAAGGCACGGCCGTCGCACCCGGCGCACCGGGACTCCACCACCGTGTCCACCGGGTAGCCGCCCGCCGCGAAGTAGCGGAGGTAGTCGGCGAGGTCGTCGACGTTCTCCCCGCGCCACAACTCCCCGGACCTGTCCAGTGCCATCCCGGCATTCTGCCTGGTGCCGGCGGTGCGTCGGCGAGCGGATGAGCCCCCGTCCGGTTCAGACCCAGGTGGTGGCCAGCCAGGTGGCGACGGCGGCGGTCAGCAGCAGGACGATGTTGAGACCGATCTGGCGGATCTCACCCCGGGACAGGTGCACCGTGATGCCGCCGACCTGGATCAGGACGAGCCCGACGGCCGCCGCGACCGCGAGCCAGGGCGCGATCCCGGTCAGCGGCGGCAGGACCAGGCCGGCCGCGCCGAGAACCTCCAGCACCCCGATGGTCCGGACCAACGGCATGGGTACGCGGTCGACCCAGCCCATCATCGGCCGGAGCTGCTCCTGGCTCTGGGTGACCTTCTTGCCCCCGGCGTAGAGA
Source organism: Micromonospora sp. S-DT3-3-22 (assembly GCF_015354745.1). Classification (NCBI taxonomy): domain Bacteria; kingdom Bacillati; phylum Actinomycetota; class Actinomycetes; order Micromonosporales; family Micromonosporaceae; genus Micromonospora; species Micromonospora sp. S-DT3-3-22. Next base: position 20,901 of record NZ_JACGMO010000001.1, on the reverse strand, counting down.
TAGAAGACGGCCAGCAGGGCGGCGACGATCCAGTAGGCGAGTGTCATGACGGGCCCTCCGACTCTGAGCGCGATGGTTACGGGAAGGAAGTAGCCACATCATGTGTCAGTATCGGAGGGCTTACAAAAGGCACACGGGTGTGCGTAAGGCACAGGGGGTGGTCATGTCGCAGTACGAACACACCTGCATGATCCGGGGCGACGGCGGCCGGACGATCCGGGCGATCCTCGACCGGATCTGCAACAAATGGACGCTGCTGATCGTGGCGACCCTCGACGGGGGCGCGCTGCGGTTCACCGAGCTGCACCAGCAGATCCCCGGCATCTCCCAGCGCATGTTGACGCTGACCCTGCGCCACCTGGAGCACGACGGTCTGGTGTCGCGCACGGCGTACGCGGAGGTCCCGCCCCGGGTGGAGTACGCGCTGACCCCCACCGGCAAGAGCCTCATCCCGCCCGCGCTGGCCCTCGCCGGCTGGGCCATCGAACACGTCCCCCACATCGAGGCGAGCCGGGCACTACACCAGGGACCCACCAGATGACAGGCCCACCGGGCCCCCGGCCGGTCCGGTCCAACCGGCTAGGCTGACCACATGCGGCAGGAACTGAAGGAGCTGACCTTCTCCGACCACTCTGAGTGGTTCGGCTTGGGCCCGCTGTTGTTCGCCGTCCTGGCCGGCATCCGCGCGATCGTGGCCGATGAGCCCTTCGCCCGCTGGGCCTGGGTCGCCGTCGCCGCCGTCATGCTGATCATCTGCGCCGTCTATGTGATCTGGGCGATGAAGAAGCGCTCCTGAGACCTCGCTACATCTCGAACACCGATGCAAGCCAGGATTCTCAACCGACAACCCCAGTCCTACACCGACTTCGACGCGCACCCTAAGCAAGGCCCTCGATGTGAATGGCGGTGGCGGTGACCCAGTCCCGTATCGCGGCGAAACCATGGATGCCCAGGTCGTTCGGGGCATCACGCTTCGGCGACGTAAGTAGCGGATTCACGACCGGGACGAGTGGCGCAAGCATAACGCCCCCCAAAAATCTCCTGATGCTGGTACGGTGGCTTGACCGAACGACCGTGATGCTCTTGACGCGTCGATCGCCGCGAGTGATGCCTCATGTTTCCGCATCAGAATCACGGGACCGCTGCGCCATGCCTCCTAGAACTGCATCGCTTATGCGCTTGGCCTGCTCAGGAGTAAGACCCGTTTCCATGGCCCGATTCAAGACCTGTTCCCGCAGTTCATGCAACTGCTGCTCATTCAGTTCCACAGATGGCAGCGGTTTGCGATCCTCGCCACGCCCCGGGAAACCTTGATTCTTGCGCTTTCGTAGCCGCTCAACGACGCTGCCCACAAGCGATGTCCCGGCGAGCGCGGACGTCACGGCGGTTCCAATCCATGCCGCGATCTCCAACCCTGCCGCCTCGAAGCCCGCCACGCTAGCTCCCTTCCGAAAGGAAGACGGATATCAGGCCAAGCGGAAGCGTGAAACTCAAGAGTACCACGGAGACAGTATTGAAGCCCGACCAGATATTGGGATTAAAACCATTCATGGTCAACTGCATCTTCATCGCACCCATGATGAAGGCGGCCGTACTCAGCGTTAGAACGTGACCCCACTGCATGGTCAACACCGGCCACCGAGCTTGGCCTTGAGCGTGATCGAAGTCGAACAGCACATCTGACATTGATGCAATCAGCGCACCAATAACCACTGTACACGCTGTGCCGTTCGAGATGATTCCAGTGATGGTGGCCTTGCCGATAAAGATGTCCTGCGATTGATCAACGATGGAGATCAGTAAACCCAGGAGTGCGCCCAGAAGCCACTTCGCAACCTTGCGTAGGCGCTTCTGACCTGATGCACTTAAAGCCATCCCATCCCCACAGCGAGACCTTTTTGGATTTTCTGGTACTCGATTCTAGTGAAAAGCAGTCTTGTGTGGACCGCAACAGCGACCGAGCCGGGTAAGGGTAGCGTAGGGCGGCTCGCTGCGCTGCGACTGGCAGCTATGCACCTGATGACCGCAGCCTGGAACCGAACTCCTCGGCATGATCAAAAGTGATCTTCTCGGCATGAGCGGGTGCTTGACCGGCAGGTGGGGGCACAGAGAGATGGCCCTCATGCGTACCGGCCAGAAATGGTCAGGCACCGACGACGGTGAGGTTCGAGCTGCAGGTTGCACCAGACCCCCCGCAGACTGACCCCCTGTGCGGGGTGAGGCCGCCCGAGGTGACACGACGGGTGGCACCTTACAAGCCACCACCCCTGTCGCTTTCGGAGGCCGTGAGTCACCTGCCGAAGTCGAACTCGCCGTCCTTGACTCCACCGACGAACGCCGCCCACTCGTCAGCCGTGTAGACGATCGTCGCCGCGTCCCGTGCCTTGCTGTGCCGCACCGCCACCCGACCGGAGCCGTCGAGCAACGGCCCCGCCTCCACACAGTTCCCCCCGTTGTCCGGGCTTTTGGTACTGATGTGCCACGCCACTTCGGGCATGATCTCGCTCATGACAGCTCCTCTGCGAGTGCTGCGATCAGCTTCACCGACTCGCTCACGCTGAGTGCGGCCTCCCGGAGGCGATCGTACGCGTGGACGTACCGCAGGGCCTTGTCCGATTCCATGAACAGCCGGCCGCCCAGGGTCTCGGCGTGTGCCACGTCGGAGTACGGGGGCGGCATCTTGAACAACCAGAAGGTTCCGTCGAGACCGGCGTGAAGTCCCAACGAGGCCGGCAACACCCGCACCTCGACAGTCGGTCTGGCCACCATCTGCCCCAAGTGGACGAACTGTGCGGCCATCACGCCACGGCTCATCACCGGCCGGCGGAGCGCGGACTCTTCGATGATCACGGAAAGGTTGGTCGCGGAAGGACCCTCCAACAGGCGTTGCCGGTCCATCCGCAGTTGCACCCACTTGCGGATCTGACTCTCGCTGGTGGAACTCGGCTCCGCGTTCCTGATGACGGCCTCGGCGTAGTCCCTGGTCTGGAGAAGTCCGGGGATCAGCAGTGACGCGTAAGTGCAGACCTGGTTCGCCCGCGCCTCCAGCCAGGGGAAGTCGATGAAGGACGTGTCGTAGATCGCCCGGTCGAAGCTGTTGTCCCACCGGTCCACCCGCCAGGCGTCCTGGGCCAACTGGATCAGCCGGTCACGCTCGCGCTCGTCGTAGACGCCATAAAGATCGAGCAGCTCCACCACGAGGTCACGGCGGAACGGCCACTCGGCCCGCTCGTACCGGGCCAGCGACGAGAAGTCCCGTTCCAGGAACTTCGCCACGTACTTGAGAGTCAGGCCCCGCTGCTCGCGCAGCTCGCGCATCTGCTGACCGAGCCACTGCGCGCGCAGGGTGCGGACGAACGCCTCCCTCTTTGCGGCCATGCTCACCTCCCCGGAGGTACCAACGAGAAGAAATCCGTTGGTGTCGTTGCACCAATACGGAGGCCACTGGAAATGTGGCCTTCGGGTGAGGGTGATCACCGGCCCCCGGGGACGCCCGGTGCAAGCGCAGTAACCGCGGCTGGGCCAACAGCCGAGAAGGTGACGAGAGACGGCCTCGCGGGTGGCAGCCGCATACCGGATCTCGTCGGGTCTCAACATGGAGCCGAATTCCGGCTCCGACCGACTTGCTGAATACCTATCACGGCGGCGCGGGTTCCCGCGACCCCGTACCCGCCAGGAGGCGACGAATGATCCGCGACGACGGCACCCTGCCGGCCCGGCTGCATCCGGTCCTGGTCCGCGACCACCAGTTTCCCACCGCCGGCTTCGGCCGTCGGGGCCTCGACCCCCGGGAGGTACGCCGGTTCCTGCTCCGGGTCGCCCTGGAGCTGGCCAGCCTGCATCAGGAGGTGACCCGGCTGACCGGGGAGAACACCAGGCTCAAGCGGCTGCTGCGGGACCGCCGCAGCGCCCAGGCCAACCGTCCCCCGTGCTGAGCGACGGCCACGACGACGGCCCCCGCCACGTGCTGCACCTGCCCGTGACGGCCCCGACCGAGGATCAGGCGCTGCGGTTCGCGTATGCGCTGGCGCGGTCGTTGGCGTCGGTGCCGGGGGTCGAGGTCGCCGGGGCCACCGTCTCCACCGAGGACGCCCAGCACGTACGACGGTGGGTGTTCTGTGACCGGATCATGGCCGACCGGCGGCGCTGCCGGGCGCGGGCCGACCACGACGGGCCGTGCGACCCCGACCGGTGAGCCGGGGTCAGTCGACCTCGACGACGACCAGCTCACCGACCTGTTCGCCGATCTGCTGCCGGCCGTCCGGCGGCAGACCGGCGTCGGTGATCAGCAGGTCGGCCTCGGCCAGCGGGGCGATGGTGGCGATGCCGATCGTCTCCCACTTGGTGTGGTCGGCCAGCACCACCAGGTGCCGGGCGGCCCCGATCAGCCGCTTGTTGACCGCCGCCTCCAGCAGGTTGGGGGTGGTGAACCCGGTGCGCGGGCTCATCCCGTGCACGCCGAGAAAGAGCAGATCCACGTTCAGGGTACGGATCGCCGCCTCGGCCACCGGCCCGGTCAGCGCGTCCGACGGGGTACGGATGCCGCCGGTCAGCACCACCGTCTGATCGACGCGCGGGTTCTGGTAGAGCGCGTCGGCGACCGGGATCGAGTTGGTCACCACGGTCAGCCCGGGTACGTCGCCGAGCAGGGTGGCCAGCGCGGCGGTGGTGGTGCCGGCCGACAGCGCGACGGCCATCCCCGGCTCGACCATCCGGGCGGCCCGGCCGGCGATGGCCCGTTTCTCGTCCTGCTGGCGGATCGACTTCGCGGCGAACCCGGGTTCCTCGGCGGACCCGGGGCCGGCCAGGGTCGCCCCGCCGTGCACCTTGTCGACCAGCCCCCGTTCGGCGAGCACCTCCAGGTCGCGGCGGATCGTCATGTCGGAGACGCCGAACCGGCTGACCAGGTGGCTGACCCGCACCCCGCCGCGCTGCCGGATCAGCTCCAGGATGGCGTTCTGCCGTTGCTGAGCGAGCATCGAACCTCCCAACCGCGCGGACGAGGGAACGGTACGCAGGTCAGGCCGCTGCGGCCGGGGACGGTTCACCCGCTGGGACCGCCCCGCTCACGGCCGGCTCCTCCCGGACCACGGCCACCTCGCCGGCCGGTACCCGCAGCGTGCCGTCGCAGGGCTGCCCGGTGAGCAGGTCGGTGCCGGTCACGTCGAGGGTCGCCTCGGCGTCGGTGTGGTTGACCACGAACAGCCAGGACCGGTCGTCGGCGCGGCGGCGGACCACCTCGACGCCGGTCGGGGCGGCGACCGGCGGGCGTGCCCCGGCCTCGGTGAGCAGCCGGCCCACCAGGGCGTCGGTGGCCGCCTCGTCGAGCCGGGTGGCCAGGTACCAGGCGCTGCCGTCGCCGACCCGGTGCCGGGTCAGCGCGGGCACGCCCGGCAGCGGACCGTCCTCGTAGGACGCGACGACCTCCGCGCCGGCCGGGTGCAGCCACTCGGTCCACACGTCGGCGGTGGAGCCGTCGTCGAGGGTGACGCGCTCGCCGGCCAACAGCGGGAAGAACTCTTCGGTACGCACCCCGAGCAACTCCCGGAACGCCCCCGGGTAGCCGCCGAGTCGGATGTGGTCGTGCTCGTCGACGATCCCGCTGAAGTACGTCACCAGCGCCGTCCCGCCTGCGGCGACGTACCGGCGCAGCGCCTCGGCGTCGGCGTCACGGACCAGGTAGAGGGTGGGGACGAGGACCAGCCGGTAGCCGGACAGGTCGGTCGACGGGTGCACCACGTCGGCGGTGACCCCGGCCCGCCACAGCGCGTCGTAGAGCGCCCGCATCCGGTCGGGGTAGGTGACGTCGACGCTGGGGTGGGAGTCCAGTTCGACGCCCCACCACGCCTCCCAGTCGAACAGGATCGCCACCTCGGCCTCGACCCGGCTGCCGCGCACCTCGGCCAGGGCGGCGAGGTCCGCGCCGAGCCGGCAGACCTCGTCGAAGACCTTGGTGTCGGCGCCGGCGTGCGGGACCAGGGCGGAGTGGTACTTCTCCGCGCCGGCCCGGGAGGCCCGCCACTGGAAGAACAACACCCCGTCGGCGCCGCGCGCCACGTGGGTGAGGCTGTTGCGGCGGAGTTGGCCGGGGGTCTTGGCGACGTTGCGGGGCTGCCAGTTGACCGCGCTGGTGGAGTGTTCCATCAGCAGCCACGGGTCGCCGCCGGCGACGCTGCGGGTCTGGTCGGCGGCGAACGACAGGCCGAGGTGGGCGTACGGGTCGGTGGCCATGAGGTAGTGGTCGTTGGCGACCAGGTCCACGTCGGACGTCCACGAGTGGTAGTCCATGTGCTTGGCCATGCCGATCATGAAGTTGGTGGTGACCGGCTGCCGGACCCGCCGCTTGAGCACCTCCCGCTCGGCGCGCAACTGGGCCCGCTGCTCGTCGGAGGAGAAGCGCAGGAAGTCGAGCTGCTGGGTGGGGTTGGCGATGGTCAGCGTCGCCCGGGGCGGGTTGATCTCGGCCCAGTCGTGGTAGTGCTGGCTCCAGAAGGCGGTGCCCCAGGCGTCGTTGAGCCGGTCGAGGTCGCCGTAGCGCTCGCGCAGCCAGCCCCGGAACGCCTCGGCGCTGACGTCGCAGTAGCAGTGCACGTTGTGGCAGCCCAGCTCGTTGGAGACGTGCCACATGACCACGGCGGGGTGGTCGGCGTACCGGTCGGCGACCGTCTCGACCAGGGCGAGCGAGCGCTCCCGGAAGATCGGCGAACTGGGGCAGTACGCCTGCCGCCCGCCGGGCCACCGCACGGCGCCGTCGACGCCACGCGGCAGCGTCTCGGGGTGCCGGTGGGCCAGCCACGGGGGCGGGCTGGCGGTGGCGGTGGCCAGGTCGACGTGGATGCCTCCGGCGTGCAGGACGTCGAGGGCGCGGTCGAGCCAGCCGAACTCGTACCGACCGGGGGACGGTTCGAGCAGAGCCCAGGAGAAGATTCCGACCGAGACGAGGTTGACGCCGGCCCGACGCATGAGCGCGACGTCGTCGGCCCAGACCTGCTCGGGCCACTGCTCGGGGTTGTAGTCGGCGCCGAAGTAGATTCCGTCGCCCTGCCAGCTGCCGTGTTGCCGCATGAGAGCAGAGCGTGCCCCTAGCGGTCGATCAAGTCAACACTTTCCAACACCGGCCCGCTTTCCAACGTTTACCCCCAGGATCGCGCACGGCTCCGGCGATACCGATCCGGAGCTGCCCTCTTGACAGGCGCGTACGGACGGGTAGCTTCAAGCGCCACCGGGAGTTTGTGTTCGCCAATGTTCGTTCTCGGTGGATCTATGTTGGCATTCCCGAACAGCCCCTCCCCCACCACCACTGACGGCCCTCGGGCGCAGCGCACCTCTTCATCCGCAGGAGGCACCATGTCCCGTCCCCGCACCGAAGCCGAGTATCTCGCCCGGCTCGTACCGTCCTCCGTCGCCGGCATCGGACGACGTTCCCTGCTCACCGGGGTCGGCGCGGGCGCGCTGCTCGGCACCGGGCTGCTCGCCGGCTGCGGCTCCGACTCCGACTCGGGCAGCGACAGCAAGGAGGTGTCGGTCGGCTCCAACCAGTCCGACCCGCAGCCCAAGGGGGTCATCGCCAAGGTGATGGACGGGTTCAAGACCTCGTCCGGCATCACCACCAAGATCAACACGGTGGACCACAACACCTACCAGGAGAACATCAACAACTACCTCCAGGGCAAGCCGGACGACGTGTTCATGTGGTTCGCCGGCTACCGGATGCGCTTCTTCGCCGCCAAGGGACTGGCCGGCGACATCAGCGACCTGTGGGGCAAGCTCTCCGGCTACTCCGACGCGTTCAAGAAGGCGTCCACCGGGGACGACGGCAAGCAGTACTTCGTACCGTCGTCGTACTACCCGTGGGCGGTCTTCTACCGCAAGTCGGTCTGGAAGCAGTACGGCTACCAGGTGCCGACCACGCTCGACCAGCTCACCACCCTCAGCGCGCAGATGAAGAAGGACGGGCTCACCCCGATCGCGTTCGCCGACAAGGACGGCTGGCCGGCGATGGGCACCTTCGACATCCTCAACCTGCGGATCAACGGCTACCAGTTCCACATCGACCTGATGGCGGGCAAGGAGGCGTGGACCTCCGACAAGGTCAAGAAGGTCTTCGACACCTGGGCCGGGCTGCTCCCGCTGCACCAGCCGGACAGCCTGGGCCGCACCTGGCAGGAGGCCGCCCAGTCGTTGCAGCAGAAGAAGAGCGGCATGTACCTGCTCGGCCTCTTCGTCGCCCAGCAGTTCGGCAACGACGAGCAGGACGACATCGACTTCTTCACCTTCCCCGAGATCGACCCGGCCATCGGGGCCAAGGCCCTGGACGCGCCGATCGACGGCTACATGCTGGCCCGCAAGCCGAAGGCCGAGGCCAACGCCAAGAAGCTGCTGGAGTTCGTCGGCTCCAAGGAGGCCGCCGACATCACGGTGAAGAACGACCCGACCACGCTGGTCGCCAACAGCGGCGCGGACACCAGCGGCTACACGGCCCTACAGAAGAAGGCCGCCGAACTGGTCGGCTCGGCCACCGAGATCGCCCAGTTCCTCGACCGGGACACCCGGCCGGACTTCGCCTCCACCGTGATCATCCCGGCGCTCCAGCAGTTCATCAAGAACCCCAAGGACATCGACGGGCTGGTCAACAGCATCGAGAACCAGAAGAAGTCGATCTTCACCAGCTGACGGCGAGAGGGGGAGGACCGTCGTGTCCGACCTGCCCCTGATCCAGGCGGATCACGCCGTGCCGTCGCCGGCCACGACCACCACCTCCCCGGGTGGTCGCGGCCGGCGGCTACGGCTCCTGTCCCGCACCGACCGCGTGGTGATCACGCTGATGGTGCTCGTACCGCTGTTGCTGGTGGTCGCCCTGGTCTGGCTGCCCGCACTGGCCACCGTGGCACTCTCCGGCACCGACTGGGACGGCATCGGCCCGCTCGGCGAGATCGACTGGGTCGGCGGCCGGAACTACTCCGACGTGGTCAACATCTACCCGCCGTTCGTGCCGGCGTTGCAGAACAACCTGCTCTGGCTGGCCGCGCTGTTCGTGGTCGCCACCCCGTTCGGGATGTTCCTCGCCGTGCTGCTCGACAAGGAGATCCGGGGCAGCCGGTTCTACCAGACCGCGCTCTACCTGCCCGTGGTGCTCTCGCTGGCGCTGATCGGCTTCGTCTGGCAGCTCATCTACTCACGCGACCAGGGGTTGCTCAACGCCGTCCTGGGCGGCCAGACCGACTGGTACGGCGACCCGGACGTCAACATCTGGGCGGTGCTGGTGGCGGCCGGGTGGCGGCACGTCGGCTACATCATGCTGCTCTACCTGGCCGGGCTCAAGGGCGTCGACCCGTCGCTGCGGGAGGCCGCCTCGGTCGACGGCGCGTCGGAGACCAGCACCTTCTTCCGGGTGATCTTCCCGGTGCTGCGGCCCATCAACATCATCGTGCTGGTGGTGACCGTGATCGAGTCGCTGCGCGCGTTCGACCTGGTCTGGGTGATCAACAAGGGACGCAACGGGTTGGAGCTGATCTCCGCCCTGGTGACCCAGAACGTCGTCGGCGAGGCCAGCCGGATCGGCTTCGGCTCCGCCCTGGCGACGATCATGCTGGCGGTCTCGCTGGTCTTCATCACCATCTACCTGGCCGTCGTCATGAGGGAGGACCGGCGATGAGCGCGTCGACCGTGACCCGACCGCCGGCGTCGACGCCGACGGCCAAGCCGGCACCGCGCCGCCGGCCGCTGCGCCCCGCCCGGGTGGTGCTGCACCTGTTCCTCGGCGCGGTCGCGGTCGGTTGGCTGTTCCCGATCCTCTGGGCGGTGCTGACCTCGCTGCGCTCGTACGCCTACACCGCCGCCAACGGGTACGTCTCGTTCGGCGGGTGGACGTTCGACAACTACGTCACCGCCTGGCAGACCGCCGAATTCGGCAAGCACTTCCTCAACTCGGTCTACATCACCGTCCCGGCGGTGCTGCTGACCCTGTTCCTCGCCTCGTGCGTGGCGTTCGTGATCGCCCGGTTCAGCTGGAAGCTCAACATCGTCCTGCTCGGGCTGTTCACCGCCGCCAACCTGCTGCCCCAGCAGTCGCTGCTGATCCCGCTGTTCCGGATCTTCACCGAGGTGCCGCTGCCCGAGTTCATGAGCGACTCGGAGCTGCTCTACGACAGCTACTGGGGGCTGATCCTGGTCAACGTGGCCTTCCAGTGCGGCTTCTGCGTCTTCGTGCTCAGCAACTACATGAAGGCGCTGCCCCGCGACCTCTACGAGGCGGCCATGGTGGACGGGGCGAGCATCTGGCGGCAGTACTGGCAGGTGACCATGCCGCTGTGCCGGCCGGCGCTGGCGGCCCTGGCCACCCTGGAGGTGACCTGGATCTACAACGAGTTCTTCTGGGCCACCGTGCTGATGCGCACCGGCGACAAGTTCCCGGTCACCAGCTCGCTGAACAACCTGCGCGGCGAGTTCTTCACCGACAACAACCTGGTGTCGGCCGGCTCGGTGCTGGTCGCCATCCCCACCCTGGTGATCTTCTTCCTGTTGCAGAAGCAGTTCGTCAAGGGCCTGACCCTGGGAGCGTCCAAGGGCTGAGGTCACCGCACCCGCCCACCCACACATGCGCGCGGGAGCGGTATTCCTGACAGGCATGAACATGACCCACAGGCATACCGCTCTCGCGCGGTACTGACGCCCGGCGACCTCACCCACGGTGACGGACGCCGACGCGCCCGCACCGGAGATGAGCGCCATGACCGATCCGACCGTGATCCACCTGCGCCGGGGCCACACCAGCCTGGTGCTCGACGCCCGCGGCCCGGGGCTGCCCCGGATCGTGCACTGGGGCACCGACCTCGGCCCGGTGCCCGCCGACGACCTGCCGGCCCTGCTCGACGCCACCGTGCCGCCGGTGGTGCCGAGCAGCTTCGACGCGCCGACCGTGCTGTCCCTGCTGCCCGAGGCGAGCGCCGGCTGGAGCGGCCGGCCCGGACTCGCCGGTCACCGCGCCGGCCGGGACTGGTCCACCGCCTTCCGGCCCGACAGCCTCGATGTCGACGACCCGGACGGCGCGGCGCGGGTGACCGTGCGGGCGACGGACCCGGGCGTGGGGTTGACCCTGACCGTCGAGATCACCCTCGACCCGGTCGGGGTGCTGACCGTGCGGCACCGGCTGCGCAACGACGCCGACCACCCCTACGAGGTACGCGAGCTGACGCCGGTGCTGCCGGTGCCGGCGGTCGCCACCGAACTGCTCGACCTGACCGGGCGGTGGTGCCGCGAACGCGCGCCGCAGCGGCACCCGTGGCAGCACGGCGCGTGGGTGCGCGAGGGCCGGCACGGCCGCACCGGGCACGACGCCACCCTGCTGCTAGTCGCCGGCACCGCCGGGTTCGGCTTCGGCCACGGCGAGGTGTGGGCGGTGCACACCGCGTGGAGCGGCGACCACGTGACCGTCGCCGAACGCCGCCCCACCGGCGAATCCACCCTGGGCGGCGGGGAACTGCTCGCCCCCGGGGAGATCGTCCTCGGCACCGGCGAGGAGTACACCACCCCGCTGCTCTACGCGGTGCACTCCACCGCCGGGCTGGACGGGCTCAGCGACCTGCTGCACACCCACCTGCGGGCCCGGCCGGGCCACCCCCGCACGCCGCGCCCGGTCACCCTCAACGTGTGGGAGGCCGTCTACTTCGACCACGACCTGGACCGGCTGCGCACCCTCGCCGACCGGGCCGCCGAGGTGGGCGTGGAACGGTTCGTCCTCGACGACGGCTGGTTCACCGGCCGCCGGCACGACCGGGCGGGCCTGGGCGACTGGCAGGTCGACGCCGACGTCTGGCCGGCCGGCCTGGGACCGCTCGTCGACCACGTGCGCGGGCACGGCATGCAGTTCGGGCTCTGGGTCGAGCCGGAGATGGTCAACCCCGACTCCGACCTGTTCCGCGCCCACCCCGACTGGGTACTCAGCGCGCCCGGCCGGCTGCCCCTGCCGTGGCGGCACCAGCAGGTGCTGGACCTGGCCAACCCGGCGGCGTACGCCCACCTGCTCGACCGGCTCGACTCGCTGCTGACCGGGCACCCCGGGATCAGCTACCTCAAGTGGGACCACAACCGGGACCTCACCGAGGCGGGGCACGCCGGCCGGCCCGGGGTGCACGCGCAGACCGTGGCGGCCTACCGGCTCCTCGACGAGCTGCGCGCCCGGCACCCGCACCTGGAGATCGAGAGTTGCTCGTCCGGCGGGGCCCGGGTCGACCTGGAGATCCTGCGCCACACCGACCGGGTCTGGGCCAGCGACACCAACGACGCCCTGGAACGGCTGTCCATCCAACGCTGGACCGGCCTGCTGCTGCCCCCGGAGCTGATCGGCACGCACATCGGCCCCGGGCGCTCGCACACCACCGGCCGGGTGCACACCCTGGGCTTCCGGGCGGTCACCGCGCTCTTCGGCCACCACGGCATCGAATGGGACATCGTCGCGATCGACCCCGCCGAGCGGGCCGAGCTGACCGCCTGGGTGGCCCTGCACAAGCGGCTCCGGCCGCTGCTGCACAGCGGGCGGGTGGTGCGGTTCGACCACCCGGACCCGGCCGTGCAGGCGCACGGTGTCGTCGCCCACGACCGCTCCCGCGCCGTGTACGCGGTGTCCCGGCTGGCCACCTCCGTCACGCAGACCCCCGGCCCGGTCCGCCTGCCCGGCCTCGACCCGGCCCGCCGGTACGCCGTCCGCCCCGCCGAGGGGGTGCCGGAGCCGGAGACCATGCAGATCACCGGACCGGGCTGGCTGCCCGCCGTGACGCTACCCGGCTCGGTGCTGGCCACGGTGGGCCTGCACCTGCCGGCCCTGAACCCGGAGCAGGCGCTGCTCCTGGAGGTCGACGCCGTCGACTGACCGGCCGGCCCCGGGGGTGATCGACTCAACGGGGGCGATGTTGCGGTATCCCCAGCGGTCGATACCGCAACATCGCCCCCGATGCGGGGAGCACACGGGTGGTGGCCGGGCCCCGGAGGGCCCGGCCACCGGTGGGGCGGGGATGGTCAGCTCGCGGTGCAGGTCACCGTGGGAGCCGGGTTGCTGCCGGTCCAGCTGCCGATGAAGCCGAAGGCGGTGCTGGCGCCGGCGCCGAGCCGGCCGTTGTAGTCGACGTTGCGGGCGGTCACCGTGCTGCCGCTGCTGCTCAGCGTCGCGTTCCAGGACTGGCTGACGGTCTGGCCGTTGGCGAAGGTCCACTTCGTCGTCCAGCCGTTGATCGCCGCGCTGCCGGCGGTCACCTTCACCTCACCCTGGAAGCCGCCCTGCCACGAACCGATGACCGTGTACGTCGCGGTGCAGCCACCGGTCGCCGGCGGGGTCGTCGTCGGCGGGGTGGTGGGAGGCGTGGTGGGCTGGGTGGTCGGGGGCGTCGTGGGCGGGGTCGTCGGCGGCGTGGTGGGGGTGGTGCCGGAGTAGACCGACGCCTCCTTCGCCGTCGCCTTGATGCCGTTGGCCCCGTTGAAGATCCGCTGGCCCCAGGTGGTCAGGGCGGCCGGGTTGAAGTTGGTGGTCATGTCGAGGTACTCCACGCCGCCGCCGTTGCCGCTCCACGACCAGCCCAGGTAGCCGATCCCGTTGGCCTGCGTGTACGACAGGATGGTGTCCTCGTCGGGGTTGCCGTCGGAGTGGTCGAAGCCGAACTCACCCACCACGATGGGCAGCTTGGCGGTACGGAACCGGCCCAGGTAGTCGCTGATCTCGGCGGCGGTGTCGAAGACGCCGTACATGTGGATGGAGAAGACCGTGTTCTTCTGCGGGTCGGCGGCGAACACCCCGGCCGCGTTGTCGCGCATGGTGAACGACCAGTCCTGACCCCAGTTCGGGGCGTCCACCATGATCGTGTGGGTGATGCCGCCGGCCCGCAGCCGCTTGATCGCGTTGGCGTTGTCGGTGGCCCAGGTGCCGTAGCCCTGGTTGCCGTACGGCTCGTTGCCGATGTTGACGATGACGTACCGCTCCTGGCCCTGCAGGGCGCTGGCGATGCTCAGCCAGTAGTCGACCGCCCGGTCCAGGGTGATCGCTCCGGCCTGCTCGCCGTACCCGGTGGTGTCGTGCACCTCCAGCACGCAGATCAGCTTGTTGGCCTTGCACAGCGAGATGACGTTGCTGACGTCGGCGGCGGTGTTCTTGGTCCAGCGGTCACCGCTGGCCAGCACCACCCGGACGGTGTTCGCACCGAGCGCCTTGATGTTGGCGAAGGAGGTGGTCTGCTGCGGGTACCAGGTGTGGGCGTGGTTGACACCCCGCATGATGAACTCGTTGCCGTTGGCGTCGTAGAGCTTGCCACCGGAGACCGTGAAACCGGCCGCGGCCTGGGCCGGCTGGCCGAAGGCGAACACGGCGGCGAGGACGGTGAGCAGGGCGACGCCGGCGACGGAAAGTCGCTTCTTCATGGGTTTCCTCAGGAAGGGTCGACCCCGTTGCCCTGGCGGGGTGGCGATGCTGGTGACGGTGGCGCTCGGCTGTAGCCCGACAGCCGCCGCCTGACTCCCTGGCCGCGTGCGGACCAGCGTAGGCCCACCGGGTCGGGAAGGCAACCGGTTAAGTAGCCTGCCTGTCTCCGCCGACCCTGTGGCGGCCCACGCCGACCGTGAGCCGCCACAGGGGGCGGTCATCCCCACCACAGGATGTGACACCACCAGCCTGAACCGGTTAAGCCGGACCTTAGACGGCCCTCCCGTCACCGTCAAGAGGGACCCGGCCGCCCATCCGAGGTTGACCGGCACCGGCCAGGGGTATCCGGTGACGATCGTCGCCCGGAAGGAGAAACCAGGATGGTCCGCGTCGGCTACACCCTGATGTGCGAACAGACCGGCCCGAAAAAGTTGGTCGACCACGCGGTACGGGCGGAGGCGGCCGGCTTCGACCAGCTGGTCATGTCCGACCACTACTATCCGTGGCTCGACGCGCAGGGGCACTCCCCGTACGCCTGGTCGGTGCTCGGCGCGGTCGCCCACGCCACCAGCCGGGCCGAGCTGATGTCCTTCGTGACCTGCCCGATCCGCCGGTACCACCCGGCAGTGGTGGCGCAGAAGGCCAGCACCATCGGGGTGCTCTCCGACGGGCGGTTCACCCTCGGCCTCGGCGCCGGGGAGAACCTCAACGAACACGTGGTCGGCGGGTGGCCGCACGTGCAGCAGCGGCACGAGATGTTCTCCGAGGCGCTCCAGATCATCCGTCCGCTGCTCAACGGTGAAACGCTGACCTTCTCCGGCAACCACTTCGACGTCCCCGACGCCTATGTCTGGGACCGGCCGGAACACCCCGTACCGATGGCCGTCGCCGCGTCCGGGCCGTCGTCGGCCACCCTCGCCGCCGAGTACGCCGACGGCATCGTCGCCACCGAACCCGACTCCCGGATCATCCAGCTCTACGACGACGCGGGCGGCGCCGGGCAGCCCCGCTACGGCCAGGTGGCCATCTGCTACGGCCCCGACGAGGCCGAGTGCCGCAAGATCGTGCACGACCAGTTCCGCTGGTTCGGCAGCGGCTGGAAGGTCAACGCCGACCTGCCCGACCCGGAGGCCTTCGCCGCCGCCACCCAGTTCGTCCGGGAGGAGGACGTCGCCGAGGGCATCCCCTGCGGCCCCGACGTCGAACGGCACGTCGAGGCGTTCCGCGCCTTCGTCGACGCCGGCTTCACACACGTGGCGATCGTGCAGGTCGGCGGGGACAGCCAGCCGATGTTCCTGGACTGGGCGCAGGAGCAGCTACTGCCCCGGCTCCGCGAGCTGTGACCGCCGTGGCGGGTCGGGTGCGGGTCGTACCCCGCCCCGACCCGCTCCGACCCGGACGCGTTGCGGCGGGCGCTCGCCGCGCCCCGTCCGACGGCCGGCCTGGATCGGGGCCCCTGCTCCACCTGCGCGCCGCACCGGGCCCGGAGCCCACGGCCGGGATCGGCAGCCCGAGCCAGCATCTCCCGGACCAGGGTCTCGTCGTCGTGGATCATCGGTTCACCGGCGCGGTGGGCGTCGCCCCCGGTGAGCAGGTAGGCGGTGCGGCGCAGCTTCGGTGTCGCCGCCGTCACGAAGTCGACGTACTCCTGCCGTCGCGTCGCGCGCATCGACCACTCCCCGTCCCGGACGCCGGCACTGTCACCGTAGTGATGGCGGCGGGGCCGGAGAGGGTTGCACGGGTTCCCGGGTGGGCCGGTCAGGCCGGGTCGAGATCCAGGTCGGCGACGACCGGGTAGTGGTCGGAGGCGTACTCGGTGTCGCCGCCACGTACCACCTGGAAGTCCCGCAGCCGGGCGGCGAGCGCCCGGGTGCCGAGCAGGTAGTCCAGCCGCATGCCGGAGAACTCGACGCCGCCGCCGTGCCGGGTCGGCGCGGTCAGCCCGGCCCCGGCCGACCCGCCGGCGTCGGCCGGGTCGGCGGTACGGGTCCAGAGGTCGACCAGGCCGGCGGCGAGCAGCCGGGCCACCGCCCGGGTGTCCACGGTCCGCCCGTCGCGGCGCAGGTGCCGCCGCCGGTACGCCGCCGGCAGCCGGGCCACCCGGTCGGTGTGGTCGGTGCCCGGGTCGAGGGTGTTCAGGTCACCGGCGAGCAGCGCCAACTCCCCCGGTGCGCGGCGCACTGCCCCGGCGAGCCAGCCGGCCTCGATCCGCCGCCGCAGCCCGGTGTACGGGTCGAGGTGGGCGCTGAACACGGTCAGCGGCCCGGCGGTGGTAGCCAGCTCGACCCGCTGCGCCGCGTGGTGCAACGGCCGACGGACCGGCCCGGCGTGACGGGTCCGCCACGGCGGGCGGACCAGCACCGCCACCGGCTGACCGAAACAGCTGCGGGCCAGGTACGGGCGCATCCCCACCCGGTCGGCGAACCCGGCCAGCACCCCCGGCCGGTCGAAGCCGCGCAGCTCCTGCACGGCCAGCACGTCGGGGGCCTGCGCGGTGACGACCCGGCACACCAGGTCCCGCCGATCCGGGCCGGTACGGTCCCGGCCGCCGGTCCTGATGTTCCAGGTCATCATCCGCAGCACGGTCGACGGCTCACCCGGGGCGGCCGGCCTTGGCCAGCTCGTCGTCCAGCTCGTCGACCTGCTCCGACTCGATCTCGGGCCGGTTGCCCTCGTAGACGTCGGCGTTGGGCCGGATCACCCAGTAGAGCAGGCCGATCCACAGGCCGCTGAGGATCAGCGCGCCCATGAAGTCCGTCGGGTGGTGCATGCCCCGGTACATCCGGGAGGTCGCCACCCCGACCGGCATGATCACGGCCAGCGCCACGAAGAGCCACCGCCACCAGCGGTCGGTGCGGACGAACACGATGATCGCGATGACCAGCCAGAGGCAGGTGGTCGCGGCGATGTGCCCGGACGGGAAGGACGAGGTGGGCATCTGCCCGTCCAGGTTCTCCACCGCCGGACGGGGCCGGTCCACCACCCGGGCCGAGGCGAGGAACAGGCTCAGCTCGCCGAAGAGGGCCAGCACCACGAAGAGCACCGGCCGCCACCGCTTCCAGATGGCCAGCACCAGCGGGCAGAAGACCAGCGAGACGATCAGGATGGCGTGGGTGTCGCCGAACTTGCTCCACCACCAGCTCAGCTCGGTGAGGAAGTCGGTGTGCCGGTCGGCGAACCAGCGCGGCAAGTCGGTGTCCAGGGTCTCGAAGACGGTGCCCTTGGCGTGGTAGCTGACGTAGGTGCCGAAGCCGTACAGGGCACCGAAGACGATCACCCAGCCGACCAGCAGTTCGGCGACGGCGGAGCGGGGGTGCTCCAGCACGTGCTCCTCGGCGGGGGCGGGGGTGATCTTGTCGCCGGCCTCCGGCTCCAGCCCCTCGGTCAGCGGCGGCACCGGCCGGCCCCGCTCGCGCCGCCACAGCCGGAAGGCGTACGCGGTGACGCCCAGCCAGGCCGCGCCGAGCAGCCAGCCGCCGATCACGTCGGAGACGAAGTGCACGCCGAGCGCGATCCGGGTCAACCCGATCAACGCCACCAGCACGGCGGCGACGGTGATCGCCGGCTTGCGCCAGCGGGGCGACATGGCGGGCAGGAAGACCAGCAGCAGCGCCCCGTACGCGACGAACGAGCCGAGCGCGTGCCCGCTGGGGAAGCTGTTGCCGGGGGCGCTGGCGACCGGCACGTCGACCACCGGGCGGAGCCGGCCGACCAGGGCCTTGAGCGACGGGTCGAGGATCAGCCCGCCCACGCCGGTGACGATCAGGTAGACCGCCAGCCGGGACTGGCGACGGATCAGCAGGGTGACCACGGCGATGGTGACCAGCCAGATCAGCACCGGCCGCCCGCCCAGGTCGGTGACCGCCTGGAGCACGGTGACCAGCGCGTGGTGCGGGGCGACGAGCCCGTTGAACCACTCGGCCGCCTCGTGGTCGGCGTGGTACATGGGGCTCCACTTGAACCGGACGAGCATCAGCAGCAGCCCGAAGGCCACCCCCGCGCCGGCCACGGCCAGCAGGCCGACGACGCTCCGTTCGGCGAAATGGCCGAGCGGCCGTCGGGCCGTTGACTCCTTGACCGCGGTCACCCCGCACCTCCCTGCGTCGACGTGGCGAGGCGCGCTGTACCCGATTCCGCCGCCGCGTACACGCCCGTCCGGTGTGGCGGGGTCAGAGAGCGGTCATGTCACCGGTGTCGAGCAGTTCCCCCCGCTCGGCGTCGGGCTCCCACAGGTCGGGTTGGGCGGGCTCCGGGGCCCCGATCCGCATCGCCTCCAACTGGGCGGCGAAGGACAGCCCGCCGAACAGCGCCATGCCGGTGAGGTTCGCCCACAGCAGCAGCGCCATCATCCCGGT
Organism: Micromonospora sp. S-DT3-3-22; assembly: GCF_015354745.1. NCBI lineage: Bacteria > Bacillati > Actinomycetota > Actinomycetes > Micromonosporales > Micromonosporaceae > Micromonospora > Micromonospora sp. S-DT3-3-22. Next base: position 2,142 of record NZ_JACGMO010000001.1, on the reverse strand, counting down.
CAACGCCCCGTACGTCTGGCCGAACCCGCCGCCGAACTTGACGTACGCGGCGAGCAGCAGGCTGGCCAGCCACCACAGGGCGGTGGCGATGCCGGCGCCGAAGAAGAGCCAGGACAGGCCGGGCTGCTTGCGCCGGGGCGCGTGCCGGAAGATCACCGCCACCGCGACGACGGTCAGCACGAGGCTCAGCGGCCAGCGCACCACCCCCCAGAGGCCGGCGGCGAGATCACCCCACTCGTAGTGGCGCTGCACCGACTCGCCCATCGCCCCGCCGCCGACCAGGATCAGGAACCCGGCCAGCGCGGGCAGGCCGGCGACCACGGCCAGCACCGCCGCCCGCAGGTACTTCCACAGCGCGGGACGGTCCCGTTCCACGCCGTAGATCCGGTTGGCGCCGCGTTCGATCTGGGCCATCGTGGTGGTCAACGCGACCAGGCCGGTGATCAGGCCGAGGGTCAGCGCCAGTTCGCCGGTGCTCTCGGTGCGGTCGCTCTCGCCGAGCAGGTCCTGCACCACCTGTTCGCTCTGCCCGGGGGTCAGTGCCAGCACGGTGTCGGCGACCACCCGGCCGCCCTCCTCGACGCCGAGGTCGCTGATCAGGCCGGTGAGGGCGATCAGGAACGGTACGACGGCGAGGCAGAGTTGCAGGGCGAAGGCCCGGGAGTGGCTGAACCCGTCGCCGTAGCGGAACCGGATGAACGCGTCCCGCATGAGTTGCCAGCCGCCGTGGCGGCGCAGCGTACGCCAGGCGTCGTCGGCGGAGAGTTCGTCCGACGCCATCAACCGCGTCTCGGGGACGAGTCTCGTGCTACTCACGGCGGGCTTCCTCGACCAGCTTCTCGCCCCGCCGCGCCGCCGCGTCGGCGTCGTACGCCAGGTCGGGGTCGCGGGCCGGACGCGGCACGCAGAGCCACAGCGACTCGGGTCTGATCTCGGCGGTCAGGGTCCGCCCCGGGGCGATCAGGTCGCCGTCGAGCTGCCGGGGCTGGGCCCGGTTGCTGGTGATGACGACCTTGCGGGCCCGCTGGACCTCCATCTGCGGGACGCTGCCCTGCCGGCGGACCAGGGCCCAGCCCATGGTGAGCCAGTGCCGCAGCGTACGCGGGGTGAGCACGGCGACGTCGAGCCAGCCGTCGTCGGGCTCGGCCTCGGTGAGCAGGCGCACCCCACCCTGGAGCCGCCCGACGTTGGCGATCAGCACGGAGCGGGCCCGGCGACGCATCGGCGGCCGGTCGTCGATGCGGATGGTGACCCGCATCGGCCGGTCCCGCAGGTGTTTCGCGGCCCCCACCACGTACGCGGGCCAGCCGATCCGGGCCTTGGTGGTCTCGGAGGTGTCCGCCAGCATCTGCGCGTCGAAGCCCATCCCGGCCATCACCGCGAAGCACCGGTCGTCGACGACGCCGACGTCGAGCCGGCGTCGTCCGCGCTCGACGGCCACCTGGAGGCCGGCGGCGAGGTCGTTGGAGAGCCCGAGGTTGGCGGCGAGCAGGTTGCCGGTGCCCTGCGGCAGCACGGCGAGTTCCACGTCGGTGCCGGCGAGCGCGGTGACGCAGGCCATCACCGTGCCGTCGCCGCCGCAGGCGAAGACCAGTTCGGCACCGGCGGCGACGGCCTGCTCGGTCTGGCCCCGGCCGGGGTCCTCGGCGGTGGTCTCGTACCAGGTGGGGGCGGGCCAGCCGGCGGCGGCGAGGGCCTCGTCCACGGTCGCGCGGAACTCGTCGAGATCGGCCACCTTCGTCGGGTTGACCACCACCGCCGAGCGCGGGGGGCGGTCACCGCCGGTCACCGTACGCTTCTGCTCGTCCACGGCGTCAGTGTGCAGCACCCCGGCCCGGTCAGCGACCCGGCGACGACCGACGTTGCGTTGACCGCAAACAGGTTTGAGCCGGGCCGGGGGTGGGTGGGCCGGTCAGGCCGCCGTCCGCAGTGCCGACTCGACCCGTCGGCGCAGGTCGTCGAGGTCCGCGCCGGCCTCGGTGAGCACCGTCGCGCCCAGGCCGCCGCCCTCGCGGAGCACGCCGAGCAGGAGGTGTTCGGTGCCGATGTGCCGGTGGCGCAGCCGCAGCGCCTCGCGCAGCGCCAACTCCAGTGCGGTGCGGGAGCGCGGGGAGAGCGGCCCGCCGAGCGGCCGGCGCAGCC